>JANNMP010000144.1:0-5853 GCA_031398015.1 Burkholderiaceae bacterium | reverse complement strand
ATCTCGTTCGTGAATCGGTCGGGCGCCGGGCCGCCCCAAGGCCGACCGCGCCCCCTCGGGGGGCAGGAGCGAAGCGACGTGGGGGTTGTCATGACTAGCTCTTGACCGCGCCGGCGGTCAGGCCGCCCACCATGTAGCGTTTGAAGGTGTAATAAATGGCCGCGGGAGGCAAGGCGTAAATCAGGCCGGTGGTCATGAGCAGCTCCCACGGAGAGTCGTCGGCCGCCAGGAAGTTGCCCAGCGCCACCGCCAGCGGCAGGTCGGTCTCCTTGGACAGCAGCAGAAAGCCGTAGAGGTACTCGTTCCACGCCAGCAGCAGCGCATAGGTGCCCACCGCCACCAGCGACGGCACCATCAGCGGCACATAGACCATGCGGAACAACTGCAGCGGCGTGGCGCCGTCCATGCGGGCGGCTTCGTCCAGCTCCCAGGGCAGCTTGTCGGAGGCCTGCTTGAGCACCCAGATGCAATACGGCGACGCGATCGTCACCATCGCCAGCACCAGCGACCAGCGGTTGTTCAGCAGGCCGTAGTTGGCCATCGTCGTGTACATCGGCACCGCCAGAAAGGCGGCCGGGATGAAGTAGGTGAACAGCGCCATGTTCAGCACCGTGCGCCCGCCGCGCACCTTCAGCCGGCTGATGGCAAACGCCGCCAGCGTGGCCACGGCCAGCGTGATCAGGCCCACCGACACGGCGATCAGCAGCGAGTTGCCCAGTTGCACCCAGAAGTGGTTCAAGTAGAAATGCTTCTGCTGGAACACGGTGTCGAAGTTCTGCAGCGTGGGGCTCTCGGGCCACAGCCGGCCGCTGGTGGCTTTGTCACGCTCACTGATGGCGAACAGCACCAGGTGGTAGACGGGGATCAGCGTCCACAGCAGCACCGGGATGCCCACCAGCAGCAACTGCGCTTCACGCGAGACCTGGCGCCACTTCATTGCGGGGGCCTCATTTCGACAAGCGCTTCATCATCACGTAGACCAGCGGCAGCACCAGCGGCAGGGCCACCACGATCGACGCCATGGCCAGCTCGATCTGGTCGAGCCGCAAGTAGCGGATGCCGAGCGTGGCCAGCACATGGTTCAAATCCGCCGGCCCACCGCCGGTGAGCAAGTAGACGCTGTTGAAGTCCCCCAGCGTCCAGATCATCGACAGGATGGTCGAGGTGAAGAACAGCCCCTTCAACGCCGGCCAGCTGATGAAGCAGAACTTCTGCCAGCGCGTGGCGCCGTCGACACTGGCGGCCTCGTATTGCTCAGTGGGGATGGCCAGCCTGCCGGCGATCAGGATCAAGGTCCAGAACGGCAGGCTCTTCCAGATGTGCATCAACATCGACAAGCCAAAGGCCAGCGCCGGGTCGTTCAGCCAGTTGGGGCCGTCCAGCCCGGTGAGCTTGAAGTAGGCGGTGTTGATCACGCCCCACTCGGGGTTCAGCATGAAGCGCACCGACAGGATGGTGGGGATCGACGGCAGCGCCCAGGGCAGGATGAACACCAACGACACCAGCTTGATCCACCAGCGGCTCTGCACGAAGAACCCCGACAGGCCGAGCGCCACCAGCATCTTCAGGTTGACCGCCACGACCACGAACACGAACGTATTGACCACGGTGCGGAAGAACACCGGGTCATCGGCCAGCTTGACGTAGTTTTGTGGGTCTCGTGCCAGCCACAGGCCGTAGCTCACCGGGAACAGCACGAACACCAGAAAGATCAGCACATACGGCAGCAGCATCAGCCGGCCCCAGAACTCCCAGCGCGACAAGGCCTTGCGTGGGCTGGTGGCCGTGCCGGTGCCAAGGGTGGCGGTGGTCATGCTGCAGCCGTTGGCGCGCGGGGGTCAGTGCCGTGGGCTGCAGGTCAGTTGCTGGCCACGGTCTTGATGCGGGCGATCATCTCGTCCACCGCACGCTCGGTGGTCCACTTTTCGCTGAGCACGCGGTTCATCGCCTTGGCCCACACGTTCTCGTTGTTGAGCACGGTGAACTTGTAGTTCTTGGTGAATTCAAACGGCGTGGTGCCAGCCATGAACTGGTTGTAAACCGCCGTGCGGTGCGGGTCGCTCTTCCAGAACGCGCTTTGCTGCGCCGCCTTGGTGACCGGGAACCAGCGGCCCTGCGAGCCTTCGACATACGGCGTCAGGTTGGCGTCTTCGAGCATGAAGGCGACAAACTTCTTGGCCATGTCCTTGTTGGCGGCGGCCTTGAAGATGACACCAGTCTTGACCGCCGCGCGGTAGGTCATCTTGCTGCCGTCGGGCTTGTTGGGGAAGCCGGCGGTGGCGATGTTCTCTTCGTAGTTCTTTTTCGCCTGGGCGCGCTGCGCGTCGGTGAGCGTGGCGTTGTTCATGTCATCGAGCCATTTCGCGGCGATCGAGATCGTGGCGTTGTGGGTCATGATGATGGTCTTGTTGTGGAAGGCGACGTTGTTTTCCGGGTCCTTCCAGGCGGTGGACGACGGCGGCGTGCAGCCCTTGCCATACACGTAGGTGTAGTCGTTGACGGCGTTGATCAGGCCCTGGCGCACCGCTGGGTCATCGACCAGCACCTTGCCTGAATCACTGACCAGCTTGACGTTGTAGGCGTCCATGAAGGTCAGGAACGAGTAGAACGAATCGCTGGAATCCACGCCCATCGGGAAGCCGGTGCCAAAGCCGCGCTGGCCTGACTTCTGGCGGTAGGCGGGTTGCACCTTCTCGCACCAGAAGGCCCAGTATCCTTTCCAGTCAGTGGGGATGTCGCTGGCCTTGAAACCCGCCTCGCCCAGCATGTCCTTCCAGTACTGGATGTGCATGGTCTGTTGCTTGATGGGGTAGGCGTAGTACGCCCGCTTCTGCGCCGTGTTGTTGTACAGGAACGTGGTGGCCAGGGCCGACGGCTCGAACTTGGCGCGCAGCGGGTCAATGATGCTGGAGACGTCTTCGAGCTTGTCCTCGAACGCCCACTTGGCGGTGACCTGGAAGTCGTAGACATCGCCATACGACACATCGGGCGGGTTGCCGGCGTCCAGCGCCGCCACGGCCTTGGGGATGGCTTCCTGCGGTGCGTACAGCGACAGGTCGATCTTGACCTTCGGGTACTTGGCCTCGAACTTCTTGATCGCGGCAAACAGCGCGTCGTCTTCGCCCTTGTAGAAGCCCTTGGCCCACCACACGGTGAGCTTGTCTTGCGCCTGGGCAAACACGGGGCTTGCGGCCAACAGGCCAGCGGCCACCATGGCGGTGGTGATCCAAGTCTTGCGGTGCATCGTCGATGTCTCCTGTTGGGGTGTGCGGTGCCGGCTCGGCAGGCTGCGCTTCGTGGTCTTATCGTATGATGATTGGGACATCGGGCGCACCGGAGTTTCCCGTACCGCAGGCTGGTGCGCAGGCCCAGAACAATGCCGGTTGGGGCTGGCTCGGTGCTGCGCCCAGCGTGTGCGCCACCACTGTCAGCTCGGCCGGCCAGCCGCCGGCATCAGCGGTGCATCACCCGTGCATCAGCGGCACTCCGGCACCGGCGTGCGCACCGCCTGGCCGCTGAAATGGCGCTGCAGGTTGTCGAACGCCAGGTCGGCCATGGCCTGGCGCGTGCCCTGGGTGGCGCTACCCACATGCGGCGTGAGCACCACCTGCGGCAGCGCGCGCAGGCGCTCGGGCACTTGTGGCTCGTTCTCGAACACGTCGAGCCCGGCGCCGGCGATGACGCCACGCTCGAGTGCGTCGATCAGCGCGGCTTCGTCCACCACCGAGCCACGCGCCACGTTCACCAGGATGCCGCCGCCGGGGCCGCTGCGGCCCAGCGCGGCCAGCACCCGCGCGTCGATCAGGTGCCGGGTGGTGGCACCACCTGGGGTGATCAGCACCAGAAAATCACTCACCTCGGCCAGCGCTTCGGCGCTGGGCAGGTAGGCAAACGCCAGCTCGGCCTTGGCCGTGCGCGCGGTGTAGGCCACCGCCATGCCAAAGGCCAGCGCGCGCTGGGCAATCGCCTGGCCGATGCGGCCCATGCCGACGATGCCCAGCCTGGCGCCCGACAGCTTGCGCGCCAGCGGCATCGGCCCTTGCGGCCACAGGCCGACGCGCACAAAGCGGTCAGCCGCCGGGATTTGCCGCGCGGTGGCCAGCAGCAAGGCCAGCGCCAGATCGGCCACATCGTCGTTCAGCACATCGGGCGTGTGGGTCACCATCACGCCACGCGCCTTGGCGGCGGCCACGTCGATGCCGTCATAGCCCACGCCCATCACCGAGATGATCTCGAGCGCCGGCAGCTCGCCGATCAGCTGCGCGCTGACGCGGCTTTCACCGCTGGCGGCAATGCCACGGATGCGTTTTGCGGCGGCGGCCAGGGCGGTGGCGTCCAGCTCGTGCAGCCGGTCATGCACGGTGAAGGCCGCTGCCAGCTGCGGGGCCAGCAGCGGCGAGGTTTTGGACACGGCCAGAACCTCGGCGCGCGGTGGGCTGTTCAAGGGCTTGTCGGTGGACATAGGGCTTTCACGGCTGCGGGTTCAATCGTCATACCATAATATGCCTTGACCCTTTGCCAGCACCCCCGGGAAAGCCAGAACCCATGCCCGACCAGCCAGCCAAGCCGCCCCGGCGCGACCCCAAGACGCTGCGCAGCCAGCAGTGGTTCGGCAGGCAGGACCGCGACGGTTTTGCCTACCGCAGCTGGGTCAAGGGCAAGGGCGTGCCGCATGACCAGTTTGACGGCCGGCCGGTCATCGGCATCTGCAACACCTTCAGTGAGCTGACGCCCTGCAACAGCCACTTCCGCACGCTGGCCGAGCAAGTGAAGATCGGTGTGTACGAGGCCGGCGGCTTCCCGCTTGAGTTCCCGGTGATGAGCCTGGGCGAAACGCTGTTGCGGCCCACCGCCATGCTGTACCGCAACCTGGCCAGCATGGACGTCGAAGAAAGCATCCGCGGCAATCCCTTAGACGGCGTGGTGCTGCTGATGGGCTGCGACAAGACCACACCCGCGCTGCTGATGGGCGCCGGCAGCGCCAACCTGCCCACCATCGGTGTCAGTGGTGGGCCGATGCTCAACGGCAAGTGGCGCGGCCAAGAGCTGGGCAGCGGCACCGGCGTGTGGAGCATGAGCGAGCAAGTGCGCGCCGGCACACTGAAGCTGGCCGATTTCTTCGAGGCCGAAAGCTGCATGCACCGCAGCCACGGCCACTGCATGACGATGGGCACGGCCAGCACCATGGCCTGCATGGTCGAGGCACTCGGCATCGGCCTGCCCGGCAATGCCACCTGGCCGGCGGTGGACGGGCGGCGCAATGTGCTGGCGCGCGCAGCCGGCCGGCGCCTCGTCGACATGGTGCACACCGACCAGACCATCGGCCAATTGCTCACCCGCCAGGCCTTCGAGAACGCGGTGAAGACGCTGGCGGCCATTGGCGGCAGCACCAATGCGGTGATCCACCTGATCGCCATTGCCGGCCGGCTGGGCGTGCCGTTGGGCATCGATGATTTCGACCAACTGGCCGCTGAACTGCCGTGTTTGCTGAACCTGCAACCCAGCGGCCAGTACCTGATGGAAGACTTTTGTTATGCCGGCGGCCTGCCGGTGGTGATGCAGCAGATCGCCCAGCACCTGCACCTGGACATCGCCACCGCCAGCGGCCACACCGTGCGCGAGAACATCGCCGGTGCACAGAACTTGAACCCGCTGGTCATCAAGACCCTGGCCGACCCGTTCAAGCCCAACGCCGCCATTGCCGTGCTGCGCGGCAACCTGGCACCGCGCGGCGCCGTCATCAAGCCCAGCGCCGCCACCCCGGCGCTGATGCAGCACACCGGGCGCGCGGTGGTGTTCAACGACAGTGATGATTTCCATGCCCGCATCGACGATGAGGCGCTGGACATCGAC
>JANNMP010000464.1:0-3785 GCA_031398015.1 Burkholderiaceae bacterium | reverse complement strand
TTGCGCAGGATGTGGCTGCCGCCGTAATACTGGTTCAGGCCGTCGACTTTCAGCATCTGGTGTCGCCCATCAGTCGCTCATCTGCCGAGGTAGACCTCGACGACCTTGTCGTTGGCCTGCACCTCTGACAGCAGCCCCTCGGCCAGCACGCTGCCTTCATGCAGCACGGTCACTTTCTTGCGGCCCTGCGTCAGCTGGTCGACGAACTTCATGTCGTGTTCCACGACCACCAGGCTGTGCTGGCCTTCCAGGCGCAAGAACAGCTCGGCGGTGCGCTCGGTTTCTTCGTCGGTCATGCCGGCCACGGGCTCATCGAGCAACAGCAGCTTCGGGTCTTGCACCAGCAGCATGCCGATTTCCAGCCATTGCTTCTGGCCATGGCTCAGCAGGCCGGCGGTGCGCTGGGCGTCGTCTTTCAGGTGGATGGTCTCCAACGTGCGGCCGATGCGGTCGAGCTGCTCGCCATTGAGGCGCGAGAACAGGCTGGCGCGCACCCGGCGGTCATCGGCCAGCGCGAGTTCGAGGTTCTCGAACACGCTCAGGTCTTCATAGACCGTGGGCTTCTGGAACTTGCGGCCGATGCCCACCTGGGCGATCTGCGGTTCACTCAGGCGCAGCAGGTCGATGGTGCTGCCGAACGATGCCGTGCCGCTGTCGGGCCGGGTCTTGCCGGTGATGCAGTCCATCATCGTGGTCTTGCCCGCGCCGTTGGGTCCGATGATGCAGCGCAGCTCACCCACGTTGACCGTCAGGCACAGCTTGTTCAGCGCCCGGAAACCGTCGAAGCTGACGGTGATGTCGTCCAGGTACAGCGCCACGCCCTGGGTGAAGTCGGGCACGCCGATGCGGGCGATGCGGCCATAGCTGGCGTCGCGCCCGCCGCTCTCGGTGGCGCGCTGGCTTTGCTGTTTGGCCTCATACGCGGCGCGGCGCTGGGCGCCCTGCTCCATCAGATCGGGCGTCATGTCTTCTTCTCGGCCGCCTTGCGGAACAGCCCGACGATCCCATTCGGCAGGAACAGCGTCACGGCGATGAACATCGCGCCCAGGAAGTACAGCCAGAACTCGGGGAACGCGACGGTGAACCAGCTCTTGGCGCCGTTGACGAAGAACGCGCCGACGATCGGGCCGATCAGCGTGGCGCGGCCGCCCACCGCCGCCCAGATGGCGATCTCGATGCTGGCCGCCGGGCTCATCTCGCTGGGGTTGATGATGCCCACCTGCGGCACATACAGCGCGCCGGCAATCGCGCACATCACCGCGCTCAGCGTCCAGATGCTGAGCTTGTAGGCCAGCGGGTTGTAGCCGGTGAACATCACCCTTGTCTCGGCATCGCGGATGGCCTGCAGCACGCGGCCGTACTTGCTGTTGACGATGGCGCGCGCCAGCACATAGAAGCCCACCAGTGTGCAGCCGGTGATGACGAACAGCGTGATGCGCATGCCGGGCGTGGCCAGCGGCAAATCGAGGATGCGCTTGAAATCGGTGAAGCCGTTGTTGCCACCGAAGCCGGTCTCGTTGCGGAAGAACAGCAGCATCGCGGCAAAGGTCATCGCCTGGGTGATGATGGAGAAGTACACACCCTTGATGCGTGAGCGGAACGCAAACCAGCCGAACACGAAGGCCAGCAGGCCCGGCACCGCTACCACCAGAACCATCTGTGCGATGAAGCTCTCACTGAGCGCCCAGGTCCACGGCAGTTCCTTCCAGTTCAAGAACACCATGAAGTCTGGCAGCGGGCTTTTGTAGTTGCCGTCCAGCCCGATCTGGCGCATCAGGTACATGCCCATGCCGTAGCCGCCGAGTGCGAAGAACAGGCCGTGGCCCAGGCTCAGGATGCCGGTGTAGCCCCAGATCAAATCCATCGCCAGCGCGCAGATGGCAAAGCACAAGATCTTGCCGGTGAGCTGCACCGCGTAGTCGCTGATGTGGAACAAGCTGCCCTCGGGCACCAGCAGGTTCAACGCCGGGAACAGCACACACACCACGGCCAGCGCGCAGATCACGCCGGCCCAGCCGCGTGTGCCCAGCAGCAGGCCGCGCTTCTGCTGCAGACCCATCGATGAGGGGAGGACAGCGCTCATGCTTCGGCGCTCCTGCCTTTGATGGCGAAGAGCCCCTGCGGCCGCTTCTGGATGAACACCACGATGAACACCAGCACCATGATCTTGGCCAGCACCGCGCCGGCCCAGCCTTCGAGCAGCTTGTTCAAGATGCCCAGGCCCAGAGCGGCGTACACCGTGCCGGCCAGCTGGCCCACACCACCCAGCACCACCACCATGAAGCTGTCGACGATGTAGCCCTGGCCCAGGTCAGGCCCCACATTGCCCACCTGGCTGAGCGCGCAGCCTGCCAGGCCGGCGATGCCCGCGCCCAGGCTGAAGGCCAGCATGTCGATGCGCTCGGTGTTCACCCCCACGCAGCTGGCCATGCGGCGGTTCTGCGTCACGCCACGCACAAACAGGCCCAGCCGGGTGCGGCCGATCAGCGCCGCCACACCGGCCAGCACCAGCACCGCAAACAACAGGATCGCCAGCCGGTTGTAGGGCAGCACCAGGTTGGGCAACACCTGCACACCGCCACTCATCCAGGCCGGGTTCTCCACACCCACGTTCTGCGCGCCGAACAGGCTGCGCACCGCTTGCATCAACACCAGGCTGATGCCCCAGGTGGCCAGCAGCGTCTCCAGCGGCCGGCCATAGAGCCAGCGGATGACCGTGCGCTCCAGCACCGCACCCACCAGCGCGCTGGCCAGGAAGGCCGCCGGAATGGCGACCAGGATGTAGGCATCGAACCAAGCTGGAAAGTGGGTGCGGAACAGGTTCTGCACCAGGTAGGTGGCATAGGCGCCCACCATCATCAGCTCACCATGGGCCATGTTGATCACGCCCATCAAGCCGTAGGTGATGGCCAGGCCGAGTGCCACCAGCAGCAGGATGCTGCCCAGGCTGGCGCCGGTGAACAGCACACCCAGGCGCTCGCCCCAGGCCAGCTGGCCTTGCACGCTGTCGATGGCGGCCTGGATGGCGGCCTTGACCTTGGGGTCTTGCTCGCTCGCAAGCTTCTCCAGCAGCAACGAACGCGTGGCCGGTGAGCTGCTGCCCGACAGCGCGGCCGCTGCAGCGGCGCGTTTGGCCGGGTCGGCCGACGAGATCAGCACCGCTGCGCGCAGCACACCCAGGCGGGCCTTCAAGTCGGCTTCGGTTTCGGCGGCTTCAGCCTTCTCGATCAGGCCCAGCTTGCCTTCATCGACATCGTCCTTGAGTTCGGCAATGGCCGCGCGGCGCACCGCCACGTCGGGCGAGACCAGCTTCAGCACCGCCATCGCCGCTTCGATCTCACGCCGCATGCGGTTGTTGTTGACGGCGTCTTCGGCGTCGGCTGGCAGCTCAGCCGCTGCGCCGCTGGCCGCCTCCACCGCCTTGCCATCCTTGACGATGAAAGCCTTGCCAGCGGCGGCCTTGACGTCACCGTCGAGCAAGGCTTGCAGGAATGGCGCCACCGATACATCGGCAGCGCCCACCACTTCATTCAACGCGGCCACCCGCTCGTCACTGTCTCCGGCAGCGATGCGGCCGGCCTGCTCGGGCGTGAAGGCCCAGGTGGGTGCACTCAACAGCGCCAGCAGGCAACACAGGATCGAGAGAGCGCGCAGTCGCACAAGGTCCCCAGCAATCAAGGCAAGGGGCAGCATGGCTGTTGCCACGCTGCCCCGCAGGGCTTACTTCTTTTTGGCTTCCACCACGTTCTTCTTGCCCTTGTTCTCGGCGATGAAGTCGCTCCACG
>JANNMP010000462.1:0-11843 GCA_031398015.1 Burkholderiaceae bacterium | reverse complement strand
CAAGGTGCCCGAGGGTGGGCAGAAGATCACCGTCAACGCCGACTTCTCGCTGAACGTGCCTGATCACCCGATCATCCCGTTCATCGAGGGCGACGGCACCGGGCTGGACATCACGCCGGTGATGATCAAGGTGGTCGATGCAGCGGTGGCCAAGGCCTATGGCGGCGCCAAGCAAATCCACTGGATGGAAATCTACGCCGGCGAGAAAAGCACCAAGGTGTACGGCCCCGACGTGTGGCTGCCCGAAGAAAGCCTGGCTGCGCTGCGCGAGTACGTGGTGTCGATCAAGGGCCCGCTGACCACGCCGGTGGGCGGTGGCATCCGCAGCCTGAACGTGGCCTTGCGCCAGGAGCTGGATCTCTACGTCTGCCTGCGCCCGGTGCAGTATTTCAAGGGCGTGCCGTCGCCGGTGAAAGAACCACACAAGATCGACATGGTGATCTTCCGCGAGAACAGCGAAGACATCTACGCCGGCATCGAGTATGAGGCGCAGAGCGACAAGGCAAAGAAGCTGATCAAGTTCCTGCAAGAAGAGATGGGCGTGCGCAAGATTCGCTTCCCCGACACATCGGGCATCGGCATCAAGCCGGTGTCGATCGAAGGCACCGAGCGCCTGGTGCGCAAGGCCATCCAGTACGCCATCGACAACGACAAGCCCAGCGTGACCCTGGTGCACAAGGGCAACATCATGAAGTACACCGAAGGTGGCTTTCGTGACTGGGGCTACCGGCTGGCGGTCAACGAATTCGGCGCCGAGCTGATCGATGGCGGCCCGTGGTGCCAGTTCAAGAACCCCAAGTCGGGCAAGACCATCACCATCAAGGATTCGATTGCCGATGCTTTTCTGCAGCAGATTCTGTTGCGCCCGGCCGAGTATTCGGTGATCGCCACGCTCAACCTCAACGGCGACTACATCAGCGACGCACTGGCCGCGCAGGTGGGTGGCATCGGCATCGCCCCAGGCGCCAATATGAGCGACAGCGTGGCTTGTTTCGAAGCCACCCACGGCACGGCGCCCAAGTACGCCGGCAAGGACTACGTCAACCCTGGAAGCGAGATCCTGTCGGCCGAAATGATGCTGCGCCACATGGGCTGGGTGGCTGCGGCTGACCTGATCCTGCTGTCGATGGAACGCGCCATTGCCAGCAAGAAGGTCACCTATGACTTTGCCCGCCTGATGGAGGGCGCGACGCAGGTGTCGTGTTCAGGGTTTGGGCAGGTGATGATCGACGCGATGAACTAGGATTTCAGGGCGTCCCAGGACGTCCAAACTGGTTTCACAAAGTGCCCCAGATCGTTGATTCGACTGGGGTTCTTTGCTTATTGGCGTCGCCGCCTTGACGCAGATGGCTTGGCAAGACCCGGCTGTGCGCATTACAATAATGATGAAAGTAAGGAGCACACCATGGCTGAATCAACCGTCACGGCCAAGGGTCAGACAACCGTCCCCGCCGAGATCCGGGCTCTGGTGCAGGCCAAGCCAGGCACCCGTTTGGTCTGGTCAGTGATGCCGGACGGCACGATCATCGTCCGGGCCAAGACCAAGTCCATCCTCGACATGGCCGGCATGCTCAAGGCGCACAAGGGAAAGCGCGTCAAGGTCGACGACATGAACCCCTGGCGCTGATCGCCATCTGAACCCATGCCGGCACTCGACACCAACGTCCTGGTCCGATACGTCGTCGAGGATGACGCCGCCCAACGCGCTGCGGCAAAGCGCCTGATCAGCCGCTGCGTGGGCGAGGGGCTGGCGCTGTTCGTGCCCGTGACAGTCATCCTCGAACTCGAGTGGGTGCTGCGGTCCAACTTCGCTTTCGCGAAAGACGACGTGCTCCTGACGCTGTCGAGTCTGTTCTCTGCGGCCGAGCTCAGCTTCGAATCGGAGCAGGCGCTCGAGGTCGCGCTGCAGCTGTTTCGCAAGGGCTCGGCTGACTTCGCAGACTGCCTGCACATCGCGCTGGCCACGCAAGCCGGCGCGCAGCCGCTGTGGACCTTCGACAAGGGTGCTGCCAAGGTCAGCGGCGCCCAGTTCTTGGCGCGATAGGTCATGACGAGCAGATCGGGGCCATGATCTGGGCCAGCCAACTGGCCCTTGCCGACGCGCATCAAGCATCCATGCGCCCAGCGCCCGATTGGGAAGTGATGCCCGACATGATGCAGGTCGCTCTGCTGGGCGTCCCGCAGGGCCGCCGCTGTGGCTTGCGGCCTGCGCTGCACCGCAGCGGCGTCGCCGGCCTGCTGCCGCCTGACCGCCAGCTCACCGATGGCGCGGCCCATCTGCAGGCTCACCTCGTTGGTGAAGCGAAAGTGCAGGCCACCATGGACGCGCGCCATCGCCACCTCGCGCACGAAGTCCTCGATGCGCGCCCACTGGCGCGTGGCGCCCTTGGCCGTCGGGCTGCTTGTTGACAGCCGCACCGGCGCTGAGCCGGTGTCGACGACGCCTGGTTGGCTGACGCGCTGCACGGCAACCTTTTCGCCGAGATCGCGCGCATGCAGGGCAGCTGGGTGATTGCGCGCAGCACTGTGGCCACCTACCGGCATCGTGATGTCGACCCGCGCCAGGTGGCGCGCGGGCTGCGGGTCTGACATGTGGTGCAAGTCGGCGTGCGGCGCGATGGCACCCGGCTGCGCAGCGGCCTCGCGCTCGTGCAGGGTGAAGACGGCGTGCAACGCTGGGCCGAAACCTTCGTCGTCGATCACGCGATGCTGGCGCAGACGCTGGCCGACATCGCGGCGCGCATCACGCGGGCGCTCGCCCCGGCACTGCCCATCGCCACGGTCGAGCAGCGTGCCGCGCTGTCGGCGTTGAAGGTCAGCGCCGACGATCTGGCGATGCGCGCGACGGCGCTCTGGTACCGCGGCTTCACCGAAGCGAACATCGCCGAGAGCTTGCGGCTGCTCGAACGCGCGATGGCGCTCGATGCCGATGGCAGCCGAAGCACGCGAGCGGCTGATTCACAGCCTGCGCGCGTTGGGCATGCGCTGAGCCGGCTTGTCGCGCCCGCTTGCGGCGCAAGCCGATGCGCGTGCCTCATTCGGCGCCCAGGTGGTCGGCCGCATGCCAGGCCTGGGCATGGTGGTCGAAACCTGCAGCCAGGGTTGGCTTGACGACCGCGAAATACGGCGAGACATCGAAGTCACGCGGTGCAAACAGGCTGTGGTGGCGCACATGCAGCACTTCGGCGATGCAGCCCGGGCACTGCGGGTCTTGCGACGGCTGGCTCTGGATGATCGGCAGCACCGGGTAGCGCACCGATTCGAACGCCTGGGCGATCAGCGTCGAGCAGATGGCGCGTGTCGGGTCGCCGCTGCCAAATGCCAGCATGCGGCGGCGCCAGCGTTGCGGCACCGGCGGCATCGGCAGCAGGTAGCGCGCCAGGTCGACCACGTTCTTCAGGTCGTACTGGTGCCCCAGCCTGGCCATGGCATGGCCGATGAGTGCCTGCACCTCGCTGGCGTTCAGCCCCACCGGCCGGCACACGCGGCAGTGCAGGCCGGCAAACTGGGCCACGCTGACCACACGCACACCCGCACGCACATCGGCTTCGAGAAAGCAGCAGGCCTGGCCCTGTGCATCGACCTGGGCGCCAGCCGCGCCGATGTACAGCGCCGCATGTGACCAGGTGGATTGGGTCAGGTACTTGATGGCGGTGCTGAAGCGGCTCTGGCCTTCGACCAGCAGCACGTCACCGGGTTGCAGGCAGGCCAGCAGCCGGCCTGCGTCGACCGGGGCGGCCAGGCTGTGGCTGTGGTGCGGCTTGCTCAGGTAGACGCTCAGGCGCTCGCCCAGCCAGCGCATGGTCCGGCGATGCATGCTCATGGCGGCTGCAGCCGGATCAGCGCACCGCCGGCCGCAGCCGCGTCGTCGTGGTCATGTGTCACCAGCACGGTCGGCAGGGCGCTGTGGCGTGCATGGTCGAAGACGAAGCGGCGCATGGCGTCGCGCAGCGGTGCGTCGAGCCTGGAGAACGGTTCGTCCAGCAGCAGGGCACGTGGTTCGGCCAGCAGGGTGCGCAGCAGCGCCACCCGTGCACGCTGCCCACCCGACAGGGTGGCCGGGTCGCGTTCGGCAAAACCGGCCAGGCCGGCCTCGGCCAGGGCCTGCGCAATGCGGGCGCGCCGCGCCCCCATGGGCCGCAGCGACGCCGGCAACGCAAACGCCAGGTTGCCCGCCACCGACAGATGCGGGAACAGCAGGTCGTCCTGGAACAGCATGCCCATGCGGCGCTGCTCGGGGGCCAGTGGGCCCAGGTCGGTGTCACCCACCAGCACCCGGCCCTGGGTCTGGAAGGCCACATCCAGGGTGCCGGCGATGAACGCCAGCAGGCTGGACTTGCCACAACCACTGGGGCCCATCAGCGTCAGGCAGGCACCGGGCGCCACGCTGGCCGACAAGGGGCCGATCAGCGTGCGTGCGCCGATGGCCAGGCGCACACCCTGCAAGTGCAGCGCCGCAGTCATGTCAACAAGCCTCTGCGCTGGCGGTACAGCCAGCGTGGCGTGGCCGCAGCCAGCCAGTACACCAGCAGCGGGAACGCGGCCTGCAGCAGCGCCCAGGTGCCGATGATGCGCCGGTCGGCCCCGCTGGCCAGGGTGACGGCCTCGGTGGTGAGGGTGGCCACACGCCCGGCGCCGGCAAACAGGGTCGGCAGGTACTGGCCGACGCTGACAGCAAACGCCACCGCCGCCGACAGCAGCAGCGGGCGCAGCAGCAAGGGCAGCTTGATGCGCCAGAAGGCGCGCCAGCGCGACGCGCCCAGGGCCAGTGCCACGCGGGTGTAGCGCTGGTCAAACGCGCGCCAGGGGTCGGCCAACGACAAGAACAGGTAAGGCAGCACAAACACCAGATGGGCCCAGACGACGGCCGGCAGCCTGCCGTCGGCGCCCAGGCGCACCAGCAGCACCTGCAGGCCGAACAGGAAGGCCACCTGCGGCACCAGCAGCGGCAGGTACAGCAGCCACAGGCTGCGCGACGGCCGCGCCAGGCCCAGCCGCGCTTCATGCTCCAGGCAGGCCACGACCAGCACCAGCGCGACCAGGGTCGAGGCCAGCGCCACCACCAGCGTGCTCAGCGCCGGCAGCAGCAGGCTCGCAGACTGGCGTTGCCAGTTGGCCAGCGTCCAGGCCGAGGGCAGGGCATCGGGCCAGCGCCACTGCGCCGCCGCCGACCACAGTGACAGCGCCAGCATCGATGCCAGCGCCGCGCCCAGCAACAGCGCGGCGACGGCACTGGCCGCCGCGCCCAGCCAGGCACAGTGGCGCTGGCGCACGCCATGCTGCAGCCTTGCCTTGGCCCAAATCACCAGCAGGCGCTCAACGCCGCACCACAGTGCAATGCTGGCAGCCACCACCACCAGCAGCAGCGTGGCGGCCGCCGCTGCCGGGAACACCCAGCGCGGGTCCGGGTCACCAAACCAGCGCAACGCCAGCACCGCCAGCGTTGGCGGGTTGCCGGGGCCGAGGATCAGCGCCACGTCGACCACCGACAGTGAAAACGCCAGCACGGCACAGACCGGCAGCCGGATCTGCCGCAGCACCTGCGGCAGCACCACGGCAGCCCATGCCTGCACCGGGCCATAGCCCAGCGAGCGCGCCACCGCCACCAACGCATGGGCGCGCACCTGGTTCAGTGCGGCCAGCGTCATCAGCACCAGGTATGGCACCTCCTTGAGCAGCAGCGCGGCCACCAGCGGCCAGCCCGAGGCATGGCCCACCGTGCCCACATCGGGTGGCAAGTCCCAGCCGCTCAGGCCCGGCGAAACGGCCCGCGCCAGCCAGCCCGAGGGCAGGATCAGGAAGGCAAAGCCGATGGCCAGCGCCGAGTGCGGCATGGCCAGCATCGGCGCCATGGCCTCGCCCAAGCGCCGCGCCCAGGGCCGGTGGTGCACATTGGCCACCGTGCCCAGCGCCAGCAGCACCGACAGCAGCGTGGCGGCCCAGCCGGTGGCCAGGCTCAGCTGCAGCGCGCTGGCAAAACCCGGCGCCGCCTGCAGCGCGCGCCAGGCGTCCAGCCCCATGCTGTGGCCGCCCAGCGCCGGCAGCCAGCCAAATGCCGGCAGCAGCGTGCCGGCCAGCCCGGCGACGATGGGCAGCACAAAGGCAAGCAGCGTCAACACCGGCGCCAGCCGCAGGGCCAGCGGTGGCCGCGCCGCTGGCGCCGGCGCCACGCCGCTCAGCGCGTGTAGCGCTTCTGCCATGCAGCGGTGATGCGGGTCATCCACGTGGCGTGTGGCTCCAGCTGCGGCGTGGCCAGCTCGGCCGCGCGGGGCAGCGCTGGGTGGTGGCTGAGCTGCGCGAACAGCCGGCGCTGCGCGGCCGACAGCTTGTCGGCATTGAGCACATTGAGGCTGCCCATGTGGCGGATGTCCTGCGCGCGGGCCTGCGTCGCGGGCGCGATCAGGAAATTGGCCACCACCAGCGCGCCCTCCTTGTTCTTGGCGTTGTAGGGGATGGCCACGAAGCTGGTGTTGCCGATGCTGCCCTTGGCCCAGCCGGTGGTGCGCACCGTTGCCGGCAGCGCGCCGGCGTCCACCGACACCGCCGCTTCCGACGGGTCAAACGACAGCGTGATGTCGATCTCGCCGTCGCTGAGCAGTTGCAGCTGCGCGGCGCCGTTCTCCGGGAACTGCCGGCCCTGGCGCCACAGCATGGGCTTGATCGCGTCATACCAGGCCCACAGCGGTGCGGTGGTGGCATCGAAATTGGCGTCGGTGGCCGCTTGCTGCAGCAGTCGCGGGTCGGCCACCAGGTCGATCAGCGCCTGCTTGAGGAAGCTGGCGCCAAGGAAGTTGCTGACGTTCGGGTGGGTCAGCCGCCCCGGATGCTTGCGCGCCCAGTCCAGCATCGCTGGCGCCGAGCGGGGCATCTCGGAGGCCGTGCGGATGCGCGCCGAGTCATAGACCAAGACGAGCTGCGCCAAACGCCAGGGCACGGCCATGCCGTCCACGGGCGTGCTGAAGTCGACCACGTTGGAGCGCTTCGTCGTGGTGTCAACCAGGCCGAAGTTGGGCAGCGCCTGTGTCACCGGGCCGAACAGCAGGCCCTGCTGCTTCATGGCCAGAAAGTTCGGGCCGTTGATCCAGATCAGATCGACGCTGCCATCGCGGTCACGGCCGGCGGCCTTTTCAGCCACCACGCGGGTCACGGCTTCGGCGGTGTCCTTCAGCCGCACATGCTGCAGGTTGACGCCGTGGCTGGCCTTGAGCTGCGCGCCCACCCAGGCGATGAAGGCGTTGGTCTTCTCGTCACCGGCCCAGGCATTCCAGAACACGGTCTGGCCGCGCGCCTTGGCAACGGTGTCGTCCCAGGCTGGCTGCGGCTGTGGCTGTGGCTGCGGCTGCGCGTGCAGGCCGGGCACGCCCAGCAGGGCGGCGGCGGCCAGGGACGTGTGCAGAAGGACGTGGCGGCGGTGCATGGGGTCGGCTTTCGTGAGCGGCCAATGTGGCGTTTGGGCGTGGGCTGCGTGGCGTGTCGCGCGTGTCAGCAGTGCTTGCCAGTGCCGGTTGCGGCAAGTTCTTGCAGCAGCCCGGGCAGCGTGTGCAACTGGTGCCCACCGGCCAGCAGGCCAGCACGCACCGCCGCCGCAGTGGCCACCGCATGGGCGTTGTCACCGTGCACGCAGATGCTGTGGAAACTGCAGGGCAGCAGCTTGCCGCTGGCGCTGACGATGCCACCGCGCTCCAGCATGGTCAGCACATGGGCCAGGCAGGCGGCGCTGTCGTGCAGCACGGCGCCGCTCTGGCTGCGCGGCACCAGGCTGCCGGCGTCGGTGTAGGCGCGGTCGGCAAAGATTTCGTCGGCCACCTGCAGGCCGGCGGCGCGGCCAGCCGCGGCCAGCGCCGACAGTGCCGGCGCCAGCAGGATCAGGCGGGCGTCCAGCGCCTTCACCGCGCCAGCGATCACGGCGGCCATGGCGGCGTCGTCACAGGCCATGTTGTTCATCGCGCCATGCGGCTTGACATGGCTGACGGCCACCCCTTGCGACGCGGCCATGCCCATCAGCGCGCCGACCTGGTTGGTGACCACCGCTGCCAGCTCTTTGGCTGACAGCTGCAACGCCCGCCTGCCAAATACCTGCAGATCTGGGAACGCCGGGTGCGCGCCCAGGCTGACGCCGGCCTCGCGCGCCAGGCGCACCGTCTCGGCCATCACCAATGGGTCACCGGCATGGAAGCCGCAGGCCACGTTGGCCGAGCCGACGATGGCCAGCAGCTCGCGGTCAGCGCCCATGCGCCAGGCGCCGAAGCTCTCGCCGAGGTCGGCGTTGAGGTTGATGTGCATGGTGTCGGTGTCCTTGGGGGTCATGGCCCTGGGCTCAGGGCCGGTCCAGCGCGTCGATCATGCCGCTGACCAGGTTGCTGTCATAGATGGCGTTCAAGTCGATGTCGCCGTCCAGCACCAGGGCTTGCACCGTGGCCAGCAGCTGTTGCAGGCTGGCCTCGTGGGCGCGCGCGATGGCCTCGGCCTGCGCCACGCTGACGGCCTGGAACCGGATCGACGCGCCCACCGCTGCTGTCGCCAGGCGCGGCAGGTCGGCTGAGATGACGGTGCCGATCTTGGGGTAGCCACCAGCGGTCTGGCCGTCGGCCAGCAGCACGATGGGCTGGCCGTTGCCCGGCACCTGGATCGAGCCCGGCACGGTGGCATCGGACACGATCTCGCTGCCTTTGTCGGCACGGTGGGCCAGCGCCGGGCCGAGCAGGCGCACACCCATGCGGTCGGCGTCGGCCGACACGGCATAGGCAGCGGCAAAAAAGCCGTCCAGCACCGCCGCATCGAAGTGGTCGGCCTGCGGCCCGGGCACGACCCGGATGGGCACTGTTGACGTGGCTTGTGATGCCGCCGTGGCTGCAGCCGAAAACGCAGCCGATGACGCAGCCAATGACGCCGCGTGTGGTGCAGCATGTGGCGCAGCCGGTGGCCACCGCAACACCCGCTGGGCCAGTGCGGTGCCGCTGTGCAGCGGCTGCGCGGCAGCCGTCAACACATCGCCGGTTGCCAGCGCCCGGCCCTGGTGGCCACCCAGCCCCGCCCGGGTGTAGGTGGCGGCGCTGCCCAGCACCAGGGGCACGGCCAGCCCGGCCACGGCGATGCAGCCCACGCGCGTGGCGCGCGTGGCGCCGGCCTGCAGCGTGTCACCGGGCTGCAATGTGACGCTGCGCCACGGCGACAACTGCAAGCGCTGGCCGTCGGCGCGTTGCAGCGTGGCCGCAAAGTCGCCGGCCAGGCCCAGCGTGAGCGGCGCATCGATGGCCTTCAGCGTGGGGCCGCTGACAAAGAACTCGATCACCGGCGCGCCTTGCGGGTTGCCGGCCAGCACATTGGCGATGCGCAGCAGGCCGGGGTCGAGCGCGCCGGCGCGTGGCACGCCCAGGTGGCGCCAGCCCGGGCGGCCGAGGTCCTGGATGGTGGCCAGCGCGCCGGGCGCGACCACGGCCAGGGTGGCGGTGCTGCTCATGGGCGCCTGTCCCGCCAGTGTCCGGCTGTCAGTTCACCTGCGTCGATGGCGGCCTGCAGCGCCGCAAAGCGCGCTGCTGACACGGCCTCGAAGCACACCGTGTCACCGGCTGACAGCAGTGACGGGCTGGCGGCGCTGGCGTCGAACAGCGGCACCGGGCAGCGCCCGATCAATTGCCAGCCGCCCGGGCTTTGCCAGGGGTAGATGGTGGTCAGGCTGCCGGTGATGGCCACCGTGCCCGCCGGCACGCGCAGGCGCGGCTCACGCCGCCGGGGCATGGCCAGCGCGGCGGGCAGGCCATGCATGAACGCCAGGCCCGGCATGAAGCCGATCATGCAGACGCTGAACCGGGTGCCGGCATGCAACTGCACCACGTTGTCGGCAGCGAGTCCGGTGGCCGTTGCCACGTCGGCCAGGTCGGCACCGAACCCGGCGCCGTAACACACCGGCAGGCGCCATTGCGCCGCTGGCACCGGTGGTGCCTGGCCGCCGCCTTGGCGCACCATCGACAGCAGTACCGGATCCAATGCCGCGCGGCTGGTCAGCAGCGGGTCATACAGCACGGTGAGCGAGCGGAAGGTGGGCATGGCCTCGACCACGCCGGCCAAGTCGCCACGCGTGCAGGCGGCGTGCACCAACCGGCCCAGCGCCGCCACCTGGGCCACCAGTTCGGGCGCGATCACGTCACCGAACTCAACCGTCACCGCGCCGTCACCGGCGTCGAGCAGGCGCACTGTCATCGCCATCGTCCTTCGCGCTGGGTTGCGGCCCCGCCACCACCGTTGGCTGCGCGCCCTGTGGCCGATGTGGGTGGGCGGCAGCCGCAGTGTGCACTGGCCGGCCGCGCCGGGGTGGCCACGGGTGGTTTTGACGTTGCAACGAGGGCCTCAGGTGGGCCTCAGGTGGTCCCGGCAGTGGCAGCACCAACACATGCGCCGCCGCAGCCAGCCGGCCAGCCCGGCATCGGTGTGCGCGGGTTACCTTAGTCACGCCAACCATCGGCAGCCGCTGTTTATTCTTCACCGGGTCAACAGGAGCGGGCGTGGTGCGTGAGCTGGCTTGGGGCGTTCAACAGGTGGCCGACGGCATCGCCAGGCGCATGTTCCTGCTGGGCCTGGCCACGCTGGCAGCCGCGCTGCTGGCCGGGTCGCTGCCGGGCTGCAAGTCGCCGCCGCCACCGCCACCGCCGGCCAGCGTCAGCGGCAGCATCGTGGCGGTGGCGGGCTTGAACCCCAGCGTCACGCAGCGGCCGTCGCCGCTGCGCCTGCGCCTGTATGAACTGAAGTCGCCCACGGCATTCAACCAGGCCGACTTCATGGCCCTGTACCAGTCGGATCAAGCCACCCTGGGCCCGGACATGCTGGCACGCGAAGAGATCGTGCTGCAGCCTGGCGAGGTGCTGCCCTACAGCAAGGTGCTGGCGCCGGAGACACGCTACATCGGCGTCGTTGCCATCTACCGCGATCTGGAGCGCGCGACCTGGCGTGTCGTGGCGCCGGTCCAGGCCGCCAAGGCCCAGGCGCTGCAGATTCGCGCCGACAGCCTGGCCGTGTCGGCCACGGTGCGGTGATGCTGCCGCGCCGCGCCAGGCACGCCAGGCGTGTGCAGGCCAGCGCCAGGGCGACCATCCCCGTCCCCATCCCCATCCCCAGGCGCATGGCACCCAGGGGCAGCCGATGAGCTTGCACCACCGCGTCGTCTGGTCGCAGGGCATGTTCCTGCAACCGCAGCACTTTCAGCAGGAGGCGCGCTTCGTCGCGCAGCTGATCGACGCCCGCACGCGGGCCGGGCAGCCGCATGCCTGGGGCTTCGATGTGCTGGTGCTCGACGAGGCGCAGCTGGCGCTGGGCAAGGTGGCACTGCAACGCGCCAGCGGCGTGCTGCCCGATGGCACGGCCTTCTCCATCCCCGATGCCGATGCCATGCCAGCGCCGCTGCAGGTGCCCGCTGACAGCCACCACGACGTCATCGTGCTGGCGGTGCCGATGGCACGCGCCGGTGTCACCGAAGTCGATTTCGGCGACGGCCAGGCCGAGGCCATGGCGCGCTACGGCGTGGCCGATGTGGCCCTGCGTGACCATGTGCATGCCGCCGACGATCCCGAGTCCATCCAGCTCGCTGCGCCGCGCTTGCAGCTGCTGCGCCAGCGCGAGGCCGGCGACGCCTATGCCACGCTGGGTTTCGCCCGGGTGCTGCAGCGGCGTGCCGATGCCCAGGTGGTGCTGGACCGCGCCTATCTCGCGCCACAGACGCGCATCGATGCCAGCGGCCAGCTGTCGGCCACGGCGGCGCTGGTGCACGGGGGGGTGCAGCAGCGCGCCCGGTGGCTGGCGGCCCCCATGGGGCCGCGGGGGGCGGGCGTGTCCGAGGTGGGGGGCGTTTT
>JANNMP010000137.1:0-3171 GCA_031398015.1 Burkholderiaceae bacterium | reverse complement strand
CCAGATGTCGTGCCAGGCATGGCGTGTGACCAGGCTTTGGAAATCGGCGTTGAAGCTGTTGGCCTGGACTAGCGAGCGCTCGACCCAGGCGTCCCCCAGCATGGCGCGGCGGTTGGCGGCGCCGCGGTCGAAATCGTCGGGCCGTTCAACACCCATGGTCAGGCCCGCTCAGTTGGCGGGTTTGGCGGCAGCCAGGCGCTCGGCATGCCACTCCACCAGCCGCGCCATGTTGCCCAGCGAGATCTGGTGGGCGTGGATCAAGCCCATCAGGCCGTTGCGTGTCATGGCCAGCACGTCGGCATCACTCAGCGCGTTGAGCTTGGCTTCGTCGATGGTGAGAAAGCCGTCCACCGTGAGCTTGCTGCCGTCGGGCAGGGTGGCGTCGAAACGCATGTCGCGAAGCAGGCCTTTTTCGACCAGCAGTGTGCCGGCCATGCGCGTGCGCTCGACTTCGATCTCGAATGCCTCCAGCTGCTTTTGCACATTGGCGGTGAATTCACTGGGCTCACCAGCAGCATTGAACAGCGCCTCACCCTGGCTGCCGAAGCCGGGCCAAGTTTCGTCAATGCACACCACCATCTCGGTGGGCGCCACCCGCGCCAGGGCAAATGGGTACAGCCGCAGCACGGCCGGCACGTAGCGCACTTTCCAGCCATTGGCGTCGGCACACAGGTTCTGGCCTTGCTGCAAGCCGAACACCGCAATCGGCGCCACCTGCGGCTTGCCGTCATCCCCATTGCCGGCCGCCACCCACACCACGGGGAACTCTTTGCAGGCGTCGGTGAACTCGGTGCCGGCGACAAAAAAGGCATTCAGCGTGACGATGGTGGACAAGTCCCGCGCGCCCAGGTTCAGCTTCAGGTCACGGTGCTTGACGCGGTCAAGCGCGGCAGCCTTCTTGTGCAGGTTCTCGTTGATCATGTTGTGCGGTCCTTGTCGCTCGGGTCATCATCCTGGGGCGCCAGCGCACTGACCAGCACCTTGTCCACGCGCTTGCCGTCGAGGTCCACCACCTCGAAACGCCACCCATCCCATTCCACCACATCGGTGGTGCGCGGCAGCCGGCCCAGCAGCAGCATCACCATGCCTGCCAGCGTGTTGTAGCGGCCGCGGTCTTCCTCTGGCAGATCCCGAATCTCCAGCCTGTCCTTCATCTCGGGCACCGGGATCATGCCGTCCATCAGCCAGCTGCCGTCAGCACGCCGCACCGCCCAGGCGTCGTCGGCGCTGGGGGTCGAGAACTCACCGGTGATGGCTTCGAGCACATCGCGCACGGTGATCACGCCCTGCACCGCGCCGTATTCATCGACCACGAACACCAGCTCGGCGCTGGTGGCACGGAACTGGTCGAGCAGCTCCATGCCCGACAGGGTTTCGGGCACGAACACCGGCGCCTGCATCAGGGCACCCAGGTCGGGCATCTCGCCACGCGACAGCGGCACCAGCAGGTCTTGCGCCTGGATCACGCCCACCACGTCGTCCAGGCCGTTGCGGCACACCGGGTAGCGCGAATGGCCGTTTTCGGTCATCTGCGACAGCAGCTCGGGCAGCGGCGCATGCTGGTCGAGCCAGGTGATCTCGGTGCGCGGGATCATCATCGAACCGATCTGCCGGTCGTCGAGCCGGAACACATTGCGCACCATCTGGTGCTCCTGCGCCTCGATCACGCCGGCGTCCAGGCCTTCTTCCAGGCTGGCGGCGATCTCTTCCTCGGTGACGCTGCGGTTCGGCGCGTTGCGGATGCCCAGCAGCTTGAGCATGGCCTCGGTGCAGGCCGACAGCAGCCACACGAATGGCCGCGTGGCGGTGCTGAGCCAGTTCATCGGCCGGGCCACCAGCACCGCCACCCGCTCGGGGTACATCTGGCCAAGACGTTTCGGCACCAGCTCACCGAAGATGATGGTGAGGAAGGTGATGATCAACACCACCAGCGCGGTGCCGCTGATGTCAGCAACGCGCTCGCTGAGCATCGGCAGCACGCCTTGCAGCCAGCGCGCCAGCGGCTTGGAGAACGCCGCCTCGCCGACGATGCCGTTGAGCACGCCGATGGAGGTGATGCCGATCTGCACCGTCGACAGGAACTTGGTGGGGTCGTCATGCAGCTCTTGCGCTGCCGGAGCGCCCGGGTCACCCGCTTCCACCATCACCACCAGCCTGGCCTTGCGCGACGCGGTGAGCGCCATTTCAGACATGGCGAACAAGGCGTTCAACAGGATCAGGAACAGCAGAAGGGCAACGTCCATGCGGTGGCATCGGGCGGCGATGCCCCAGCGTTCAACAGGGCGAGGAGCGTAGCAGAATCACCCCATGCACTACTTGATCGGCGACGTCCAGGGCTGCTGTGACGCCTTGGACCGGCTGCTCGCCGAGATCGGGTTCTCGCCCTCGCGTGACCATGTGCACCTGCTGGGTGACCTGGTCAACCGCGGCCCGGCGTCGCTGGCCACGCTGCAGCGCCTGCGCGGCCTGGGCAACGCCGCCACCTGCCTGCTGGGCAACCACGATCTGCACTTGCTCGCGCTGGCCAGCGGCGGCCAACGGCCACACCGGCATGACACGCTGGACGACATCCTGGCCAGCCCAGAGCGCCCTGCCCTGCTTGACTGGCTGCGCCACGGCAAGCTGGCCGACACAGCGCACGGCTGGCTGCTGGTGCATGCCGGCGTGGTGCCGCAGTGGACAGCGGCGCAAACCCTGGCCCTGGCCGCTGAAGTGCAGGCGGTGCTGACCGGCCCCGGCCTGGCCGGGTTTCTGGGCGTGATGTATGGCAACCAGCCGGCGTTGTGGCATGACGGCCTGGCGGGCGCCGAGCGCTGGCGCATGGTGCTCAATGCGCTGACGCGCATCCGCTATTGCACGCCCGAGGGCACGCTGGAGTTCCAGACCAAGGATGGCAGCGGCGTGGCACCGCCCGGCCATCTGGCGTGGTTCGACGTGCCGGGCCGGCGCACGCTGGGCACGCCGATCGCCTTCGGTCACTGGTCGACGCTGGGCTTGCAAAACCGGCCCGACCTGCTGGCGCTGGACACCGGCTGCGTGTGGGGCGGCGCGCTCACTGCCGTGCGGGTGGACGGCGGCCGGCGTGAGGTGGTGCAGGTGGTGTGCCCCGATGGGCTTGCGCCGGTCTGATCAGCGGGGCACGCCGCCTAGAATGCGGCGCATCGGAAGCGT
>JANNMP010000365.1:0-7438 GCA_031398015.1 Burkholderiaceae bacterium | reverse complement strand
CTACGCCCGTGGCAAGGGCCGCGGTGCCAGCATGGACATCGTGCCCGAATACAGCGCCCGCATCACCGGTGACGCCAAGCTGGCACGGCCGATGAAGATCGTCGTTGATTCAGGCAATGGCATCCCCGGTGCCACCTCGCCAGACATCCTGCGGGCGTTGGGCTGCGAGGTGGTGGAGATGTACTCCGAGGTCGATGGCAACTTCCCCAACCACCACCCTGACCCGAGCAAGCCCGAGAACTTGGCCGAGCTGATCCACAAGGTCAAGGCCACCAAGGCCGAGCTGGGCATCGCCTTTGACGGCGACGGTGACCGCCTGGGCCTGGTCACCAAGGGCGGCAACATCATCTACCCCGACCGCCAGCTGATGCTGCTGGCCCGCGATGTGCTCAGCCGCAACCCGGGCGGCACGGTGATCTTCGATGTCAAGTGCTCGCAGCGCCTGCCGGTGGTCATCCGCGAGGCCGGTGGTGTGCCGCTGATGTTCAAGACCGGGCATTCGCTGATCAAGGCCAAGATGCGTGAAGTGGGCGCGCCGATCTCGGGCGAGATGAGCGGCCACATCTTTCTGGGCGAGCGCTGGTACGGCTTTGACGACGCGATGTACACGGCAGCCCGGATGCTGGAAATCCTGTCGCGCAGTGACGACCCCAGCGCGGTGCTCGACGCCCTGCCGACATCGTTTTCCACGCCCGAGCTGAACGTGCCCTGCGCCGAGGGCGAGCCCCACAAGCTGGTGCTGGAGCTGCAGGCGGTGGCCAAGTTTCCGGGCGCCGAGATCAGCACCATCGACGGCCTGCGCGCCGACTATGACGACGGTTTCGGCCTGATCCGCGCGTCCAACACCACGCCGGTGCTGGTGATGCGCTTCGAGGGCCACACGCCACAGGCGCTGGAGCGCATCGAGCGCGACTTCATGGCCGTGCTGCGTGCCGTCAAACCCGATGCCAAGGTTGCCCAGGCCGCACACTGATCCCGGCGCATTGCTGCCCTGGCACAGACGTTTGTGGCAGGGCTTGGTGTTTTGGTTGTATGCCAGCACGCTGCGCCTGGCCACCCCGCTGTACCTGCTGCGGCTGTGGCGGCGTGGCAGCGCCGAGCCGGGCTACCGCTTCCGTCTGATGGAGCGGCTGGGCTTCTACCCCGGGCCGGCGCCGCTGCCCGGCGCGGTGTGGCTGCATGCGGTGTCGCTCGGCGAGACCCGCGCGGCGATGCCGCTGGTCGAGGCCTTGCGCCGGGCCCAGCCCGACATCCGCCTGCTGCTCACCCACGGCACGGCCACTGGCCGCACGGCAGGGCGCAAGCTGATGGCCGACGGCGACGGCCAGGTCTGGCTGCCCTATGACACGCCGGGTGCTGTGCAGCGCTTCCTGCGCCACTTCCAGCCCAGCGTGGGCGTGCTGATGGAAACCGAGCTGTGGCCCAGCCTGATGCGCGAAGCCCAGCGCCTGGATGTTCCGGTGTTGTTGGCCAATGCCCGCCTCAGCGAGCGCAGCGCCGCCCGCGGCCGGCGCCTGGCTGCGCTGATGCACCCGGCAGCCGCGCGCCTGGCGATGGTGCTGGCGCAGACGGTGGACGACGCGCGCCGCCTGCGCGAGGCCGGTGCGCCGCAGGTGATGGTCAGCGGCAACCTGAAGTTCGACATGACACCATCGCCGCGCCTGACCGCGCTGGGCCTGCAGTGGCGCCAGCGCCTGAGCCGCCCGGTGGTGCTGGCGGCCAGCACACGTGAAGGTGAAGAAGGCCCGCTGCTGGCCGCCTGGGCCGCGCTGCCCCCACCCCGCCCCTTGCTGCTGCTGGTGCCACGCCACCCGCAGCGCTTTGAAGAAGCCGCGGCACTGGCCCGCATGCAGGGCCTGAGCCTGCATTGCCGCACTGAATGGGACGACCAGCCGCCGCCCGAGGCCGCCGCCGCCGATGTGTGGGTGGGCGACTCGCTGGGCGAAATGCCGCTGTACTTTGCCTGTGCCGACGTGGCCTTGCTGGGTGGCAGCTTTGCGCCGCTGGGCGGGCAGAACCTGATTGAAGCGGCCGCCTGTGGCTGCCCGGTGGTGATGGGGCCGCACACCTTCAATTTTGCCCAGGCCTCCAAGCAGGCGTTGCTGGCGCGCGCCGCGCAGCGGGTCGACAACATCCAGGCCGGGGTGCAGGTGGCAGTGAACCTGGCGTCCGACCCTGACCGCAATGCCTGGGTGGAACGCTCGCTGGGCTTTGCCAACGCCCACCGTGGCGCGGCGGCGTTGATCAGCCAGCAGGTGCTGCGCTTGTCGCAGCCGCCGGCCTGAGGCGCTGGCGGTGTGTGGTCATCAGGGCGCCCTGCGCGCTGCGCGCGGTCCCGCCAAGCGGGAATGAGCCCCTTCGGACGGCCGGGCGGGGCTCAGGGCGCCAGCAGCGCGTCCACCGCCCGCAGGTCTTGCGGCTGCAATTGGCCGGCGGCCAGGCGCAGCCGCAGGCGGTTGACGATCACGTCGTAGCGCGCCTTGGCCAAATCACGCCGGGTGTCGAACAACTGGCTCTGGGCGTTGAGCACGTCCAGGTTGACCCGCACGCCCACCTTGTAGCCCAGCTCGGTGGCCTCCAGCGCCAGCCGGGTGGACGATTCGGCCGCTTCCAGCGCCTTGACCTGGCCCAGCAGCGACTGCACGCCCAGAAAGGCGCTGCGCGTGGCCAGCCCCACGCCACGGCGCGCGGCTTCCAGGTCCTGGCGGGCTTTTTCTTCCAGCACCTCGGTTTCGAGGATGCGGTTCTCCACATCACCGCCGCTGTACAGCAGCATGTTCAGCTGCACGCCGACCCGGGCCGTGGTGACCGTGCCACGGTTGCTGGTGACGAATGTGCCCGAGCCGGCGCTGTGGCTGGTGTTCAGGCCGCCCACCACGTCGACCGTGGGCAGCTTGGCGGCGCGGGCCTTGTCGGTTTCCAGCCTGGCCACGTCCTGGCCCAGCTGGGCGCGACGGATCGCCGGATGTGCGCCGTCGGCGCTGTTGACCCAGGTCTGCATGTCGGCCGGCAGCACCGGCGGCAGGGCCACCGGCAGCGCCAGGCCCTGGGGCACCACGTCGGGGCGGCCCACCAATTGGTCAAGCACGGTGCGCTTGGTGCGCAGATCGTTGTCGGCCACCAGCTCGCGCGCGGTGGCCAGGTCAAAGCGCGCCTGGGCTTCGCGGGTGTCGGTGATGGTGGCGGTGCCGACCTCGAAGTTGCGCTTGGCCGAGGCCAGCTGCTCGACGATGGCCTTGCGGAAGGCCATCGCCGCCGACAACGCGTCCTGCGCCGCCAGCACGTCGAAATAGGCCTGCGCCACCCGCACGATCAGGTCTTGCTCGGCCGATTCCAGCTCAGCCTTGGACACCTCCAGCGCCCGCTGTGCCTGGGCATAGGTGGCGGCATTGGCGCGGTTGTACAGCGGGTGGCGGGCCTCCAGACCCAGCGCGACGTTGCGCACGCCCACGCTGTTGCCCAGCACGGTGTTGACCTCGCTGAGCGTGGCCGAGCCATTGAACGACGCGCTGGGCCGGCGCAGCGCCTCGGCGCGTGCCGCGCGGTAACCGGCCGATTCAGCCAGGCTGCGTGCCGACAGGTAGGTGGCGTCGTAGGCGCGCGCGGCGTCGTACAGCTGGCCCAGGCCTTGTGCCTGCAGCGCGCTGCTGGCCATGGTCAGCAGCATGGGCGTGGCCAGGGCCAGCAGGCTGGCACGCCGCAGGCGCGACGGCAGAAAGCGCAGGGGCAGGCAGTGCATGGGCAGTGGTCCTCGGGCAGGGGGGTCAGAAGCTGAAATGGCTGGGCTCGGCAATGCCCGACAGGCGCGGCGCCACGGTGTAAAACAGATCTTGCGGCTGCACCGCGCCGGTGGCCGTGCGGGTGTGGCGCACTGCCCGCAACACCGGCTGCTGGCCGACGATGGCAAACAGCCGGCCGCCGGGTTTGAGCTGGTCAAGCAGGGCCTGCGGCACGGCGGCCACCGAGCCCGACAGCATGATCACATCGAACGGGCCGTCCTGGCGCAGCCCGGCAGCGCCGTCCAACTCACGCACGCTGGCGTTGAGCGCGCCGGCGCGGCGCAGGTTGGCAGCAGCCTGGGTGGCCAGCGCGCCGATGCGCTCCAGCGTGATCACCGATTGCGCCCGGTGCGCCAGCAGCGCCGCCATGAAGCCCGAGCCGGCGCCGATCTCCAGCACCCGCTCATGGCGCTGCACCTGGGCTTCCTGCAGCAGCCGGGCCTCCAGCTTGGGCGCCAGCATCACCTGGCCATGGCCGATCGGCACCTCGGCATCGACGAATGCCAGCGCCTTGTGGGCAGCGGGCACAAAGTCTTCGCGCCGCACCCGGGCCAGCAGCTCCAGCACGTTCAGGTCCAGCACATCCCAGGGGCGGATCTGCTGCTCGATCATGTTGAAGCGGGCTTGTTCGATGTTCATGGGCCTGTCCAGAAGGTGGCTGCTCGGTGGCAGCCCGGGGCAGCCCGGTGGCTGCGGCGGGCGCTCGACCGGCGATTCTATTTGGGCACCACCGCCGCGCCGTGGGCCGCTGTGCTGCCGAACAGCCTGCGCTTGGCCCAGGCGCCCAGGTCGTCGAGCCAGCAATAGACCACCGGCACCACCACCAGGGTGAGCAGCGACGAGGTGATGACGCCGCCGATCACCGCCTGGCCCATGGGCGCGCGCTGCTCGGAGCCTTCGCTCAGCGCCAGGGCCAGCGGCAGCATGCCGAAGATCATCGCCAGCGTGGTCATCAGGATCGGCCGCAGCCGCACCCGCGCGGCCAGCAGCAGCGCGGCGCTGCGCTCCAGGCCCGCGCTGCGCACGCCGTCGGCCGCCACCGTGCCCTCGCGTGCGCGGATCGCAAAGTCCACCAGCAGGATCGCGTTCTTGGTCACCAGGCCCATCAGCATGATCACGCCGATGACCGAGAACATGTTCAGCGTGCTGCGCCACAGCAGCAGCGCGCCGACCACGCCGATCAAGGTCAGCGGCAGCGAGCTCATCAACGCCAGCGGCTGCAGGAAGCTGCGGAACTGGCTGGCCAGGATCATGTAGATGAAGACCACGCCCATCACCAGGGCCGAGATGGCGTAGCCGAAGCTGTCCTGCATGTCCTTGGTGCTGCCGCCGAAGCGGTAGCTGTAGCCGGGTGGCAGCGGCGTGTCGGCCATGATCTGGCGGATGTCGGCCGACACCTCGCCCAGCGCGCGGCCGCTGGTGTTGGCGCTGAGTTCACTCTCGCGGTTCAGGTCGCGCCGGTTGATCTGCGTCGGCCCCAGGCCGTTGCGCACATCGGCCACCTGGCCCAGGCGCACGGTGCGCATGCTGCCGTCGGCCGCCATCGCAGCACTGCCGCCCAGCACCAGGCCCAGGCGCGCCAGGTCGTCGGGGTTGTCACGGCTTTCGGGCGCCAGCCGCACCTTGACGTCGTAGGTCTGGTCATTGGCGGCGCGCCAGTCACCCACCGTCTGGCCCGCCACCAGGGCGCGCAGCGTGGTGGTGATGCTGCCCACGCTCAGGCCCAGATCGCTGGCGGCGTCGCGTTTGACATCCACCACCACGGTGGGCTTGGGCGGCTTCATGCTGGTGTCCAGGTCCACCAGACCAGGCACATGGGCCAGTTTGGCCATCAGGCTGGTGGTCAGGCGTTGCAGCTCGGCCAGGTCAGTGCCCTGGATCGACAGCGAGATCGGCTTGTTGCCGCCGATGGCATCGAGCAGGCCGACATGGGTGACGGTGATGCCGGCCACCTGCTGCAGCCGCTGGCGCAGCGGCAGCGACATCTGGTCGACGCTGCGGCTGCGCTGCTTGCGGTCGACCAGGCGCACAAACACGCTGGCGTAATTGCGGCCCGCCGCATTGCCGGTGTTGATGGTGACCAGCGTGTAGCGCACCTCGGGCAGCTCACGCAGGATCGCATCCACCTGCTTGGCACGCGCCTCGGTGGTGGCCAGGCTGGAGCCCACCGGGGTGTAGAACTGGATGCTGGTCTCGCTGAAATCGGCCTTGGGCACGAACTCAGTACCCAGGCGTGGCACCAGCAACACCGCGCCCACCAGCGTGGCCAGCGCGATCGCCACCGTAGCGCCCTTGTGCGCCAATGACCAGCGCAGCGTGGCCACATAACCGTCACCCAGGCGGTGCGAGGCACGGTCCACCCAGTGCGTCAGCCGGCCCAGCGTGTGGTCGTACAGGCCTTTGGGCTGGAAGGGCTGGCCGTCCCGGTCAATGGCTGGGTCATGCCAGATGGAACTGAGCATCGGGTCGAGCGTGAAGCTGACGAACATCGAGATCAGCACCGCCGCCACGATGGTGATGCCGAACTCATGGAAGAACTTGCCGATGATGCCGGCCATGAAGCCGATGGGCAGGAACACCGCCACGATGCTCAGCGTGGTGGCCAGCACCGCCAGGCCGATCTCGTTGGTGCCGGCCAGCGCGGCGTGGTGCGCGGTCTTGCCCATCTGCACATGGCGCACGATGTTCTCGCGCACCACGATGGCGTCGTCGATCAGCAGGCCCACGCACAGGCTCATCGCCATCAGCGTGATCATGTTGATCGAGAAGCCGAACAGGTCCATGAACAAGAAGGTGCCGATCAACGCGATCGGCAGCGTCAAGCCGGTGATCACCGTCGAGCGCCAGCTGTTCAAGAACAGGAAGACGATGGCCACCGTGAGCAGCGCGCCTTCGAACAGCGTGCGCTTGACATTGGCCACCGACACGCGGATCGGCCGCGAGCCATCACGCACCACCTCGAGCGCCACGCCGGGCGGCAATTGCGGCCTGAGCTGTTCCACCGCGCGCTGCAGGCCATCGACCACCTCGATGGTGTTCTCGCCCTGGCTCTTCTTGACTTCCAGCGCCAGCATGCGCCGGCCGTTGTACAGCGCCAGCGATTCCACTTCCTCGGGCCCGTCGACCACCCGGGCCAGTTGCTGCAGCTTGACCGGCAAGCCGCCCCGGCGGGCCACGATCACCTGGTTCAGCTCATCGGGGCGCTTGATGCGGCCGTCGATCTGCACCGTGCGCTCGGCCTCGGCCGAGCGCAGGTTGCCGGCGGGCAAATCCTGGTTCTCGCTGCGCACCGCGGCCATCACCGCGTCCACCGGCACGCCCAGCGCTTCCATCGCCGCCGGCTGCAAGTAGATGTTGATCTCGCGCTTGAGCCCACCCACCAGCGCCACCGAGCCCACGCCGCGGGTGTTCTCCAGCCGCTTTTTCACCACCTGGTCGGCATAGGTGGTCAGCGTCTGCACATTGACGCTGGAGTCGGGTGAGGTGACGGCCAGTGAGTAGATCGGCACGCTGGCCGGGTCGAAGCGCGAGACGCGTGCATCCTTGACCTCGTCGCGCAGCAGCACCCGGATGGCGGCCACCTTCTCGCGCACGTCGTCGGCGGCCTTGCGCCCGTCCATGTCCAGGTTGAACTGCACGATCACCACCGAGCTGCCTTC
>JANNMP010000361.1:0-4545 GCA_031398015.1 Burkholderiaceae bacterium | reverse complement strand
ACGGCGGCGCGCATTCAGGCCGATTGATCGCGCGGCAATATCTGAAAACCAATTCTCGGTGGACCTTGGTGGATTTCATTCGAAGACGCCGCGCTGGTGATGGAGCGTCGTGTCGGGCTGCCGTGTTCTGCGGAGGTAAAGGAGGAGCTGGCGTCCGGCAGGACGGCAGCGGGGGGACACGCAGCAGAACACGGCAGCCCGGCACGGCGCTCTCGCCAAGACCTCCGAGAATTGGTTTTCAGATATTGCCGCGCGATCAATCGGCCTGAATGCGCGCCGCCGTGATCACCCGCCCCCAACGCTCGACTTCAGCGGCCAGAAACGCCGAGAACTCCGCCGGACCACGCGCATCCACGCGAAAGCCCTGGGTGCGCGCGCGCTCGGCCATGTCGGGCGCGGCCATGATGGCCAGCACTTCGGCGCCCAGTTTGGCCACCACGGCATCAGGCGTCGCGGCGGGCGCCATGATCGCGGTCCAGTTTTCCACCGCCAGCGCCGGCATGCCGGCTTCCGCGGTGGTGGGCACGTCGGGCAGCAGCGGGTGGCGGGTTGCGCTGGCGATTGCCAATGCGCGCAGCTTGCCTGACTTCACATGGGCGATGCTTTCCGGGAAATTGGAGAACACCACATCGAGCTGGCCACCGATCAAGTCGACCATGCTGGGCGCGCCGCCCTTGTAAGGCACATGCTGCATATCGGCCTTCAGCGTGTCGGCAAACAACGCCAGCGTCAGGTGCGGCGGTGTGCCGTTGCCCGACGAGCCGGCGTTGAGCTTGCGCGCCTTGGCCTGGGCCACCAGGTCCTTGAAGTCCTTGATCGGGCTGGCCGCCGGCACCACCACCAGCATTGGTGAGCCGGCCAGCAGCGCCACCGGCTTCAGGTCACGCTGAAAGTCGTACGGCGCCCGGCCCTTGAACAGCGTCACGTTGGCCGCGTGCGTCAGCGTGATGGCCAGCAGGTGGTAACCGTCGCCGGGTGATTTGGCCACCACGTCTGCGCCGATCTGGCCACCGCTGCCGGGCTTGTTGTCGATCAGCACGCTCAGGCCCCAGCGGCTGCCCAGCTGTTGGCCCACCTGGCGCGCCATCACGTCGGTCAAGCCGCCGGGCGGGAACGGCACGGTGTAGCGCAGCGTGCTGCCAGCCTTGGGGTAGTCAGCCTGCGCCCAGGCTGCGGTGCCTGGCAGCCAGGGGCCGGTGGTGGCGGCGGCCCAGCCCAGCCAGGTGCGTCGTTGCATGGTTCGTCTCCAGAAAAAGCCGCTCACATCGCGCGCCAGGCGGCCAGTGTGGCATCCGCCACAGCCACGCCGTCGGCCTCGGCCTGGCGGCGCAGCACCTCGCGCCGGGCGCCGGGCAGGCGCACGCCGGGGTCGCTCAGCATCTCGGCCACCAGCACCTCCACCCGGTCGAGAAATCCAGCCCGGCCGGCCAGTGCTGCGGGGTCGATGACGATGAAGGCCTGGCCGATGCCCGGCTGGTTGCCGTCATCGACGAAGAAGCTCGATGCCTCGAAGCCGAAGTTGGCGCCGATCACCGCAGTCACCAGCAGCTCGACCACCAGCGCCAGCATCGCGCCCTTGGTGGACGTGGCAGCGCCCACCGGCAACATCGACCCCGCCAGCGCGGCCTTGGCATCGGTGGTGGGCGTGCCATCGGCGTCCAGCGCCCAGCCCTGCGGGATGGGCTCGCCTTGTTGCGCGGCCACCATCACCCTGCCACGCGCCACCTCGCTCAAGCTCAGGTCGATCATCAGGGCATCGCCCTGGCGGCGCGGAAACACCGCTGCCACCGGGTTGGTGCCGAAGATGGCGTGTCGGCCACCGGCAGCCGGCATCGCTGCCGGTGAATTGGCGAATGCCAGGCCCACCATGCCGGCGGCAGCGACCGGCCGCAAATGGTCAACCAGCACCCCGGCATGGTGGCTGCGCACCACACCAGCCATGGCCACGCCATGGCTGGCAGCGGCTGCCAGCGCTTCTTGCACCGCCAGCGCGCAGGCGGCAAACGCCAGCCCGGCCTGGGCATCAACCACCAGTGCCCCGCCACGGCGCTGCAACACCTGCGGTGTGGCCGCGCCGTTGACACGGCCATTGCGCAAGTGGGTGCAGTACTGCGCCACGCGGCTCAGGCCGTGTGAGCCGATGCCCTGGCTTTCAGCCAGCACCAGGGCGGCGGCGGTGGTTTCGGCCATCGCCGCGTTGGCACCGGCGCGCTGCAGTTGGGCGCTGACCAAGCCTTGCAGGTCGGCCACCGGCAGCTTCACTGCAGTGCCTCCAGCAGCTTGTCGGCGATCAGGCTGCTGACGCGCTGGTTCGACTCGGCCGACACGCCGGCGATGTGCGGCGTCAGCAGCAGGTTGGGGCAGCCGCTGAAGTGCGGCGCCGCGGGCAACGGCTCGGTGCCGAAGACGTCGATCGCCGCGCCGCCCAGGTGGCCGCTGCGCAGCGCGGCGGCCAGCGCCAGCTCATCGATGATGCCGCCGCGCGCGGTGTTGATCAGCACTGCGCCCGGCCGCATGGCAGCGATGCGCTCGGCGTTGAGCAGGCCGCGCGTGCCATCGACCAAGGGCACATGCAGGCTCAGCACGTCACAGCCGGTGATGACTTGCTGCAGGCCGGCGCACTGCACACCGTGCTCAACAAACGCGGGGTGGTCAGCGTCCATCATGGTGTCGAAGGCGATCACCTGCATGCCCAAGCCGCGCGCCAGGCGGGCCGTCAATTGGCCAATGGCACCAAAGCCCAGCAGGCCCAGGGTCTTGCCAGCGGTTTCGCGGCCGTTGCCCAGCGCATGGCGTGGCCATTGCCCGTCGGCCACTGCGGCGCTGGACTGGTAGGCGCCGCGCAGCAGCAGCATGGCGGTGGCCACCACGTATTCGGCCACGCTCAACGCATTGGCGCCAGTGGCCGGGATCACCCGCATGCCACGCGCTTCACAACCGGGCACGTCGATGTTGTCCAGCCCAACGCCGAGACGGCCGACGACCCTGCAGCGTGCCAGTGCCGCCAGCAGCGCGCCGCGCACCTGGGTGCGGTTGCGCACCACCAGGGCGTCGGCACCGGCGGCCAGGGCCAGCAGGCGCGGGCTGTCGTCCACCAGTTGCGGGCCGTACAACACGTCGTGCGCCGCCTGCAGCCGCGCCACAGCGCTGGCGTCCATGAACTCTGCAATGACGATACGCGCCACCTCAAGCGCTTTCGTAGAGGCGGGTCAGCACAAACTCGCGGTGGCCCAGCGCCTCAGCCGCTGTCAACCTGCCATTGGCGGTGCGCAGCATGCACTGCAGCAAGCTGTCACCGGCCTGGTCGAGCGTGATTTCACGCTGCAGCAAGCCGGTGACATCGACATCCACATGCTCGCCCATCGTGCGCACGGTGCGCGGGTTGGCGCAGAGCTTGATGACCGGCAGGATCGGGTTGCCGATCACATTGCCCTGGCCGGTGGGGAAGAAATGCAGCGCATAGCCCGACGCGGCGCACAGCGTCACCATCTCGGCCGCCGCGCTGGACGAATCCATGAACCACAGCCCCGGGTGGCTGGGCATCTCGGCCTTGTCGATGACGCCGTCCACCGTGCACGTCTTGCCGATCTTCTGGATATTGCCCAGCGCTTTTTCTTCGATGGTGGTCAGGCCGCCGGCGATGTTGCCCTTGGTGGGCTGGCTGTCTGACAGGTCACTGGTCTTGTGGCGGTTCACCACGTCCTGGTAGCGGTTGAACATGTGCATGAACTGCGCACGCACCGTGTCGTTGGCGCAGCGCGCGGCCACGATGTGTTCACCGCCGGTCAACTCGGTGGTTTCGCCAAAGCACAGGGTGCTGCCCAGGCCGTGCAGCTTGTCGAAGGCGTCCCCCACGCTGGGGTTGGCGCCGCAGCCGCTGGTGGTGTCGCTCTCGCCGCACTTGGTGCTGACACACAGCTCAAGGATGGCGCAGGCCTCGCGCTGCTTCTCGCTGGCCCATTGCACGTATTCACTCGCGGCCTTGCTGGCCTTCATGATGGTGGCATGGTCGCCATGGCCCTCGATGCCGAAGCCCACCACCGGCTTGCCGGTGGCGGCAATGCCCTGCACCACTTTCTGGGTCCAGCCGTCTTCGATGCCGATGACCACCACCGCCGCCACATTCGGGTTGCAGCCGGTGCCGATCAGGGTGCGGAAGTGCAGCTCCAGGTCAGCGCCGAACTGCAGCCGGCCGTAGGGGTGCGGGATGGCCAGCGCGCCCTTGATGTTGTGCGCCACCGCCTCGCTGGCCGCGTTCGACAAGTCGTCAAGCGGCAGGATGATGACGTGGTTGCGCACGCCCACGCGGCCGTTCTCGCGGCGGTAGCCCAGGAATGTGGTGTCTTTGCTGACGATGCTCATGTGTGTCTCCGGTTGCTCACCAACGCTTGGTCTTGATGTTATGCACGTGGGCATGCTCGCCCACCTGGATGGGCGCCACCACCTTGCCCATGTCGATGCCGTACTTGATCACCGTGTCACCCGGTGCCATGGCCGTGAGCGCCACCTTGTGGCCGATGGGGATGTCTTGCCGGGCCTCGATGC
>JANNMP010000343.1:0-1861 GCA_031398015.1 Burkholderiaceae bacterium | reverse complement strand
TGACTGGTACGGCGACATCGCGCTGATCGACCACAGCCCGGTGGAACTCGACATCGTGGCCCAGGTGCACAGCACGGTGTTGATGGTGCCGCTGGGTGAGCTGCAACACCTGCTCAACAGCCAGGGCGAGTTGCGCCACGCGCTGCTGCAGCTGGACTGCCGGCGCCTGCGCCACATGTTCCGCCGCCTTGAAGAGCTGCAGACCCTGCCGCTGTCGCAGCGTGTGGCGATCAAGCTGCAGCGCCTGCTCAAGCAGTTCGGCCGCCCGCCGCTGGCCGGCGTGGTGCCCACCCAGGCGCGGCAAATCGAGCTGTCACTGACCCAGGGTGACCTGGCGGCGCTGCTGTGCGCCAGCCGCCAGCGCATCAACGGCGTGCTGCGCCAGTTGCAACTGCTGGGCGTGCTGGGCGGCAGCCATGGCCGCATCGAGGTGCTGCTGCCGCAGAAGCTGGCCGACGTGGCAGCGGGCAAGCTGCTGCTGGACACCAGCGGGGCGTGACGGCCGCACGCGCTGCGGCCGCCGCAGCGGCGCTGGTGTTGCAGCTGGCGGCCGCCTGCGTGCAGGCCGATCCGTTGGGCCCGGCGGCGGCAGCAGCGGCATTGGACGCCTTGGTCGCCCGCGTGGTGGCTGACCTGCCCGAGCCCATCGTCAGCCAGCTCAGCAGCCGGCAGACCTTGGCCCAGCGCATGCTTGCCGACCAGGTGCCAGCTGTCAGCGTGGCGGTGTTCCGCGACGGCCAGCTGGCCTGGGCCCGCGCCTGGGGGCAGGCTGACGTGGACAGCGGCGTGGCGGCCACACCGCACACCTTGTTCCAGGCCGCATCGATCTCCAAGCCAGTGGCTGCACTCGGCGCGATGCGCTTGGTCGACCAGGGCAAGCTGGCGCTGGACGCCGACATCGGCCAGTCCATCAGCGGCTGGCAAGCCGGCGCGGCGATCAGCCTGCGGCAGTTGCTCAGCCATTCGTCTGCACTTGGCGTGCCGGCATTCCAGGGCTATGCCGCCGGCCAGCCGCTGCCCACGGTGCTGCAGGTGCTCAATGGCACGGCGCCAGCCAACTCTGCTGCGGTGCGCCTGCAAGGCCAGCCCGGCCAGGGCTTGAGCTATTCCGGTGGTGGCTACACCGTGCTGCAGGCGCTGATGGCGCAGCGCGCCGGCCAGCCGTTCGAGGTCTGGATGCAGGCGGCCGTGCTGCAGCCACTGGGCATGCTGGCCAGCGGGTTCTTCCAGCCGCTGCCTGCGGCTCTGGTGCCCAGCGTTGCCAGTGGCCACCGCCTGGGGCAAGCCATCCCGGGCAAGTACAACAGCCATCCTGAGTTGGCTGCCGCCGGCCTGTGGACCACGCCCAGCGATCTGGGCCGTGTTGCTGCAGAGCTGCAGAACGCAATTGCCGGCCGCCCCACCCGCTTGGCCAATGCCGACATGGCGCGCCAGATGCTGACGCCGCAGCCGGGCGGTCGCGGCCTGGGCTTCGTGTTGGACAAGCGCGCCGGGGAGCCGGGCTTCCAGCACACCGGGCTGAACGCCGGTTTTGCCGCGTTGCTGGCTGCCAGTGGCAACGCGGTGGGCCCGCAGCATGCCGTGGTGGTGATGGTCAATGGCGAGGCAGGCACGCCGCTGGCGCAGGCGCTGTTGCGTTCGATTGCGCGTGAGCTGGGTTGGGCCGCGCAGGCGCCGCGCCAGGTGCAGGCCTTGCCCCAGCCGCTGCAGACGCTGGCGCGGCTCGAAGGCCTGTACCGGGCCGATGACCCTGGCGCTGGCCGTGCCGATCCCCGTGCGTTCGCCATCGAGCTGTCCGGCGGCGTTGCGCATCTGCGCGATGGCGGCTGGCAGCGTGCGCCGCTGGTGCCGCTGTCGGCCA
>JANNMP010000294.1:0-4434 GCA_031398015.1 Burkholderiaceae bacterium | reverse complement strand
CAGGCGCCGCTCGCCGACCACCAGCGCCGCGGCCTGGGGCCGGCTTCGGGCATGCGCTGCCACCAGCGCTGCCAGGTCTTGGAACGCGGGGGTGTCGGTGTCGGTGTCGGGCATGCAGGTGTCCAGAAAAGGGGCAGGGCGGGGCAACAAACCATAGCAGCGGCGCGCACCGCCGTTCTGTCGCCCAGGTGCTTGTCCGGGGCCCGGGCGGGCGCGCCGAATGTGCCGGTCAAAACGAACCGGAGACGAAGCGGTGATGCACATCCAGGGCAAGGTGGTGGTGGTCACGGGTGGTGCCTCGGGCATCGGTGCGGCGCTGTGCCGCGCCTTTGCCCAGGCCGGCGCACGCGGCGTGGTGGTGGCCGACCTGGACGGTGCCGGCGCACAAGCGGTGGCCGCCAGCATCGGCGGCCTGGGCCTGGCCACCGATGTGGCCCAGGCCAGCGCCGTCCAAGCCTTGGTCGACCAGGCCACCGCGCACTTCGGCCAGGTCGACATCTTCTGCAGCAACGCCGGTGTGTTGAGCCGCAGTGATGCCGACGCCCCCAGCAGCACCTGGCAGCAGCACTGGGACGTCAACGTGATGGCCCATGTGCACGCCGCCAACGCCGTGCTGCCGCAGATGCTGGCCCGGGGTGAAGGCTGGCTGCTGCAGACGTGCAGCGCCGCCGGCCTGCTGAGCCAGGTGAATGCGGCGGCCTATTCGGTCACCAAGCATGCGGCGGTTGGCTTTGCCGAATGGCTGGCGATTGCCCATGGCGACGCCGGCATCCACGTCAGCTGTCTGTGCCCGCAGGGCGTGTTGACGCCGATGCTGCAAAGTGCCAGCGGCGACACCGGCCGCGCCAGCTTTCTGCAAGACGGCGCGCTCAGTGCCGACGCTGTGGCTGCCATCACGCTGCAAGGCCTGCGCGAAGGCCGCTTCCTGATCCTGCCGCATGAAGAGGTGTTGACCTTCTGGCAGCGCAAGACCGCCGATGTCGACCGCTGGCTGCGTGGCATGCGCCGCCTGCGCGCCACGGTGGTGGGCGGGGGCAGCTGAGCATGCACAGGCGCCAAACGCGGGCCTTGCCACCACAGCACCATGGCCGCCGCGTCGTGCTGGGCGCTGCGGCAGCCACAGCACTGTCAGCCATGTTGGCGCTGCGGGCCCAGGCCCAGGCCTTCCCCACCAAGCCCATCAAGCTGATCGTGGCCTTCGGCCCCGGCAGTGGCAATGACTTGATCGCACGTGAGCTGGCCCAGCAGATGGGCCAGATCCTGGGCCAGACCGTGGTGGTGGAAAACCGCGCCGGTGCCGGCGGCGCCCTGGGCACCGACGTGGTGGCCAAGGCCGCGCCCGACGGCCACACCATCGGCCTGGGCACCAGCTCGCAGCTGGTGATGAACGTGGGCCTGCACAAGAGCCTGCCCTTCGATGTCGAGCAAGACCTGCGCCTGATCGGCCTGGTCGGCCGCACGCCCATGTTGCTGGCCGCCAGCGCAGCCGGCCCCAGGAGCCTGGGTGACCTGATATCCCAGGCCAAGGCCCGGCCAGGCCAGTTGAGCTATGGCTCGGCCGGCATCGGCTCGATCAGCCACATCGTGGCCGAAGCCTTTGCCAGGGCCGCTGATGTGCAGTTGCTGCATGTGCCGTACAAAGGCAACGGGCCGGCCATGGCCGACTTAGCCGGTGGCCATGTGGCGATGGTGTTCGACGGCCTGTTCACCGCCGCGCCGCTGGCCCAGCAAGGCAAACTGCAATTGCTGGCCATCTCGGGCGCGCGCCGCAACCCGGCCGCACCCGAGCTGCCCACCTTCGCCGAGTTGGGCCTGGCCGGCTATGAGGCCTACACCTGGAATTGCCTGTTCGCCCCGGCGCGGCTGCCGCCCGAGGTGCTGGCCACGCTGAATGCGGCACTGAACAAGGCCCTGGCCACGCCTGCCATCCAGGCCCGGCTGGCCGCTGGCGGTGCCGAGGCCCTGGGCCCAAGCAGCCCCGAGCAGGCCGATGCCTTTGCCCGCCGTGAGCGCAGCCAGTGGGTGGGCTTCATCCGGGCGCTGAACCTGCCGGCCAACTGAGCAGCGGCTGCGCAGGCGCGCAGTCGGCTCCCAACAACTGGGCTCCCAACAACTGGGGATGGGATTTGCCACTGCGCTGCCTAAGCTCGGCGTGTGCACATCTTCATCAGCTACCGGCGCGACGACAGCGGCATTGCCGCGCGGCTGCTGCACCGCGAGCTGACCGCGCGCTGGGGTGCCGCGGCGGTGTTCATGGACATCGACGACATCGGCTACGGCGACGACTTTGCCGCCGTGATCGACCAGCGCCTGGCGCGCGCCGATGTGGTGCTGGTGGTGCTGGGGCCACGCTGGCACAGCATCATCGAGCAGCGGCAACGCGGTGACGACTGGGTGCGCCATGAAGTGGTGCAGGCCCTGGCGCTGGCGTCTGCTGCCAATGCTGCCAATGCCGCCAATGCCGCCAGTGCTGCCGGTGCCTCCGGTGCCTCCGGTGCGCCTGCTGCACCCGGCGTGCGCCCAGGCCGGCCGCGGGTGCTGCCGATCCAGCTTGACGGTTGCGACTGGCCAGGCGCAGCACTGCCACCGGACATGGCCGCGTTGCAGCGGCTGGCCGCACTGAAGCTGCGCCAGGCCCAGCTCAAGCCTGACTTGAACGAGCTGCTGCAGGCGCTGCAGCGCGAGTCTTTCGAAGACCGCCTGCGCCGCGAGGCCGGCGAGGTGCGCACCGGCTGGCGCGCACGCGCAGCGGCGCTGGGCCTGGGGCTGCTGCTGTTCTTTGCCGCCTGGCTGGCGCTGTTTGACCTGCTGACGCTCGACACCCGGGTGGCCGCCGCCACCGTGGCCTGGGCCGGTGCGCCGGTGGCCGACGGGCCGTCTGACGTGGTGCTGGTGGCCATCGACGAAACCACGGTGGCCGCCGTCGGCAAACCGTTCGGCCCGGCCTGGCGCAGCGAGCATGCGCAACTGGTGGCGCGCGCCGCACAGGCTGGCGCCAGGTTGCTGGCGTTTGACGTGTTCATGCCCAGCGCGGGGGATGCGGCGGCCGATGCCGCGCTGCAACAAGCGCTGCAGGCGGTGCAGGGGCGGCTGCCGGTGGTGCTGGCGGTGGACGCCTATGCCGCCGACCGGCCGGCCATCGCTGCCGCGTTTGCGCCACTGGTGCTGCCCGGCCTGGGCTGCACCGGCCAGCGCCTGGGCCGCGCGGCGCTGCTGCCGCTGGTGCTGCAGCCACCCGCCGCTGCCGGCGCCGCGCCAGCGCCGCTGCTGCCCTCACTGGCGCTGGCGGCCTTCAACGGTGGCGCGCCGCTGGGCCGGCCCGACGTGGTGGCGCTGCAATTGCAGGTGGCCCGCAGCGCACCGGCGCTGCCCGTGCTGGTGGACTTCTACACCAGCGAGACAGTGCGGGTGCCGCAGGCCAACTGCCCGGCGCTGCAGCCCGGCGCGGTGCTGGCCAGCCAGTGGCTGGACCCGTTGCCGTTTCTGGCCGGCCACCACGGTGTGCCACGGCTGGCCTACCAGGACGTGCTGGCCGGCCAGCCGGCGGCCATGGCCGCGCTGGCCGGCCGCACCGTGCTGGTGGGCCTGCAACTGCGTGGTGACGACCAGTTTGCGCTGGCCGCAGCCGGCGGCACGCTGGTCTGGGGCAGTGCGCTGATCGCAGCGCAGATCGACGCCTTGCAGCGAGGCCGGGCCGTCCGCCCGCTGGGCGCCTTGGCGTCATGGCTGTGGATGACAGCGCTGGCGGTGGCCGGTGCCACATTGGCGCTGGCACTGCGCCCTCGGCCGGCCTGGCAACGCCGCGCCGCCTGGGCCGCTGCGGCGCTGCTGCTGGTGGCTGCCGCACTGCTGTGGTACCGGCTCGACAGCCAGGTGGTGGCCGCCCACCACCTGCTGCTGGCATTGGCGCTGGGCGGCATGGCGGCGGCCTGGCTGGCACGCCGTGCGTCACCAGCCGGCGCGCTGCCGCGCTGGCCATTGCCATCAACAACCGGAGAACAACGATGAATGCCTGGCGTGTGCAATGGTTGCGGCAGCCCCTGGTGGGCTTGCTGCTGGTGGTGCTGGTGATGACGCTGTTGGGGCCGCTGTTGTCGGGCTGCGCCAGCAAACCGGCGCGCCCCCAGGTGCTGCAGTTGACCGCCATCGTGGTCGATGGCGCACGGCTGGCGCGGCCGGGCGAAACCGGCCTGGTGGCGGTGTGGCGCGACGGCCAGCAGCTCGATACCCGGGCCGGCATGCCATTGCGGCCCGGTGACCGCATCGAGACCGGTTTCTCGGCCACCGCCGTGCTGCGCTGGCCCAACGGCAGCATGCTGTACGTGCGGCCCAACAGCAGCGGCGTGGTGGGCTCGTTCACCCGCCTGGTGGGCGAGGTGTTCGCCAAGATCAGGGGTGCATTCGCGGTCGAGACGCAGTACGTGCGGGCCGGCG
>JANNMP010000265.1:0-2560 GCA_031398015.1 Burkholderiaceae bacterium | reverse complement strand
AGCCACGGGACGAACCCGCTCTCGCCGCCGACGTAGGCCCGCAGGAAGCTGATCACTGCCGGAGAGCAGGCAGTGCAGCAAAAACACGTCAAGAAAACGCATCGTCTGCGCGTTGATGCCGACCGGCTCGAACGGGTCGAGATCCATGCAGCGCACCTCGATGTACTCCACACCACGTTCACGCAGCGCATGCAGCGGCCGCTCACCGGCAAAGATCACCCGCTTGGGCCGGATCAGGCCGTAGAACTCGTTTTCGATCTGCAGCAGCGTGGTGGCCAGCTGGTTGTAGTCACCACCCGGGTTGCGGATGCCCACCGCCTCATAAGCCGGATAGGGCTTGGTCAGCGCCTCGTGCAGTGAGTTGGCATAGCTCTCCAGGCTGTTGCAGCTGACCGCCAGCGTTGCCTGGGCATCACTCTGGTAGCCCAGCCGGCCCATGCGCAGCGTGGTGCCATGCGGCATGTGCAGCGTGCCGTTGATGCCGGGCATCGCCTGCAGGCCATGCTCGCGCCCTTCGACAAAACTGCCGCACACCGCCGGCGAGGCACCAAACAGATACAGCAGCACAAAGGCGTGGCGGCGGAAGTTGCGGATCAGCGCAAAGTGCTGGTCGTTGTCCAGCCCCGGCAATGACCAGTTGTAGTGGATGCCGCTGATGGTCTGCATGCGCCGGCCGTAGCGGTGGCCCAGGCCCATGCGGTAGACGCTCTTGGCGCGGCCCACATTGCTGCTGCCGTAGCGGCCCAACGGGATCGTCTCGTCGGTGGGCAAGCCGCAGGGCATGCTGCCGACCCACAGGTTTTCGTCACCGGCCTCGCAGCCCATGGCGCGGTAGGTGGCCTGGTGGATCTCAACCAGCTGCGCCAGGCAGGCATCCACCGTGGCATGCACGCCGGTGATCAGCTCCAGCTGCGATTCACTGTAGTCGGTGGTGATGTGCGGGTGGGTCAGCGCCGAGCCCAGTGCCGCCGGGTGCGGCGTCAGCGCCAGGCCGCCGTCGGGCAGTGCGCGCAGGCTTTCTTTCTCGATGCCCCGGCGAATGCCCGCCAGCCTGGCCAGCGGCAGGGCACGCAAGCGGTCGTGCAGTGCTGTCACTGGGGTCTCCTCTTCTGTTTGGGCTGCAACCCTAACAGAGGCCGGTGACCGTTGCCGGCGGGAGGTTTGGTGCGCGCTGTGCTGCATGCCCCCGCCGCCAGCAAGCTGGATCAGCGTCGGCGCAGTGCCAGCGCAGTGCCAGCGCAATGCCGGATCAGGGGCTGCCCCAGTCCTGCCAGGGCTGGCCGCCGGCTGCCGGCCGGCACTGGCGCTCCTGGTCGCGCATGGCTTTGAGCGTGTCCAGCGCTTGCACACAATCCAGCACCACCTGCACCAGGGGGTTGTCGGGCGCGGCGGCCAGCGCGTGGCTGCGCAGGCGCAGGCCGACAGCGGCAAACAGCAGGTTCCAGTCGTCGGGGTGCGCCTGTGCCTGCCGGTCATCGGCAACCTGCCGTGGCCGGTGGGGGTTCGGGGCGACAGACACAGTGATGATGGCTCCTGCAAAGGCAGGGCAATGTAGGGCGCGCTCGGCGGCCCGGCTGTGTCAAAAGACGCAGGGCCCAACGCGGGGCAAAGGCACGGCCGGCGCGGGGCCGCAGGTCACACCAGCGGGCGTGGCGGCGGCCGGCCGTCGCCGTACAGGTCGGCCAGGCGCGCCAGGGCTTTCACATCGCGCAGGTGCAGGCGGCCGTCGGCGATGTGGTGCAGGCCGCGCCGCTCCAGCTTGCGCAGCGTCTTGTTGGTGTGCACCAGCGACAGCCCCAGGCCGTCGGCCACATGCTGCTGGGTGAGCGGGAACGGCACGCCCGCCGCACCGCCGTCGGCCTGCAGCGCGGCGGCGCGCTTGAACAGCAGGATCAGCAGCGTCGCGATGCGCTCTTCGGCGCTGCGCCGGCCCACCGACAGCAGGGTGTCGTCGACCAGCGATTCTTCATGCGCGGTGAGCCAGGTGATGTTGAAGCCCATGCTGGGTGACTCACGGTGCAGCGTCCACAGCGCGTCGCGCTGGAACACACACAGCCGGGCGTCGGTGAGCATGTCAACGCCGTGGGCCGAGGCGTCGCCCATCTTCTGCTGCACGCCGATGAAATCGCCCGCCAGCAGGAAGCTCAGGATCTGGCGGCGGCCGTCGCTCAGCGTCTTGTAGCGAAAGCCCCAGCCCGACAGCAGGGTGAACAGCGGCGCGTCGGTCTGGCCTTCATGGATCAGCGTTTCGCCGGCGGCCAGCGTCAGCTCACGGCGCTTGAGTGACTGCACCAGTGCCAGCTCTTCGGCGCTGTGGCCGATGAACAGCGGCAGCGCGCGCAGCGGGCAGGCAAGGCAAGGGATGTCGGCCATGGCGAGGTCTCGATCAGCGTTTGGCAGCCGTTGTGGCGGCTGGTGCGGGCACCAACGCCAGCCGCAGCGCCGCCGCACAGCACAGCATGGCTGCCCACTGCGCGGCGCCCAGTGGCTCGGCATGCACCAGCGCGCCCACCACCATGGCCACCACCGGCACCAGGATGGCCGACAGCCCCGCCACCGA
>JANNMP010000233.1:0-5287 GCA_031398015.1 Burkholderiaceae bacterium | reverse complement strand
CGATGGCCTGGATCGGCGCCAGGATGTTGGCCACGCCCTGCGAGCCTTCTTTCAGCTCCACCAGGATGGCGGCGGTGCGCTGGTCGGCCGAGACGATGGTCTGCTGGTACACCGGGTTGGCCGCGATTGCCCCGCGTAGCTGGTCCATCTGCGCCGCATCGGCTGGCACCTGCGCCATCAGCGGCTTGGCGTCGAAGCCGTCGGCATGGCCGCTGATGTTGCGCACCCGCGGTGCGGCCAGGCTCAGCAGGTTGTCCTGCACCACCTCGGGCCGCTGGCGCAGCGCCTGGGTGATGCGGGCCACCCGCTCAAGCACCGGGCGCTGGTAGATGTCGCCCTGCTTGGGCGTGATGCCGATCAGCACCATGTACTTGGAGCCGAACTTGGCGGTGATGCTGTCGATGGCCTGGATGGCCGGGTTGTTGGCAGGCACCAGCACCGACGGGTCGACGCTCACCGTCATCGGCGGCGCAAAGGCGCCAAGCAGCGCGGTGAGCGCCAACACGGCGGCAATCACCCACCGGCGCACGCCGAGCAGCCAGGTTGCATAAGTTTTCAAAGGGGGTTCTCCGGTGCGGTGCTTTGGGGGTGTGCGGTTCAGCAGGCGGCCACGGCTTGTGGTGTGGCGTGTGCCTGCGGCGCAGCGGCGGCATGGGCCTGCGGCCTGGTGTCTGCCGGCACCTGCGGTGAAGCGGCAGCGCCGGGCTGCGCCGCCACCGTGGCGCACCAGCGCGCCACCACCTTCAAGCCATCGCGCAGATAGGCCTCGCGGCAGGGCCGGCGTGACAGCTTGCCGCTGGTGGTCTTGGGGATGCTGCCGTTCTCGACCAGCACCACCGCATGGGCCTGGATGTCATGGCGGCTGTGCACCGCCAGACGGATGGCCTGGATGATCTCGTCGGCACGCACGCTGTCGCGCCGGCCCACCTCTTGCACCACCACCACGCGCTCGCTGTGGCCCACGTCCAACGAGAAGCAGATGCCGCAGCCGGCGCGCACCGCCGCATGGCTCTGGTCCACCGTGGCCTCGATGTCCTGCGGGTAGTGGTTGACGCCATGCACGATCACCAGGTCCTTCAAGCGGCCGCTGACAAACAGCGCGCCACCGTGCACAAAGCCCAGGTCACCGGTGCGCAAGAAGCTGCCCTGGTGGCCGGCGATGGCCAGGCCAAAGCTGGCCAGGGTCTCGGGCCCACGCTGCCAGTAGCCACCCGCCACCGACTCGCCGGCCACCACGATCTCACCGACCTGGCCGTCCTGCAGCGGCGCCAGCGTGTCGGGCTCGACCACCAGCACCTGCAGGCCATCGGCCACCTGGCCACAGGCCACCAGCACCTGCGCATCGGGCGTGCCGGTGGGCACCTCGATGGCCAGGCGTTGCTGGGCATAGGCATCACGGTCGATGCAAAGCGTCTGGTGCGGCACGGCGCGCTGCTTGCCTGTGACCATCAGCGTGGTCTCGGCCATGCCATAGCAGGGGTAGAAGGCCTGGCGCGCAAAGCCAAACGGCGCAAAGCGCAGCGCAAACTTGGCCAGCGTGGCGGGCTTGATCGGCTCGGCCCCGGTGAAGGCCAGGCTCCAGCGCGACAGGTCAAGGCCGGCCATGTCGGCGTCACTGACCTTGTCAGCACACAGCTCGAAGGCAAAGTTGGGCGCGCCGCTGATGCTGCAGCCGCGCTGCGCAATCTCACGCAGCCAGCGCGCCGGCCGGCGCAGGAAAGCCAGCGGCGTGATGAAGCTCATCGGCACGCCGGCGCAGAACGGCGTCAGGATCGAGCCGATCAAGCCCATGTCGTGGTACGGCGGCAGCCACGAGAAGACATGGTCCTCTGGCCCGATCTGCATTTGCCGCGAGATCGCCAACACGTTGTGCAACAGGTTGCCGTGGCTGACCATCACGCCCTTGGGCGTGCCCGACGAACCCGAGGTGTATTGCAGAAAAGCCAGCTGGTCACGGCTGGTCGGCACGCAACGGGCGGCGTACTCCAGGCCGTCGAGCCGGCTGTCGGTGCTGAACCAGTGCAGACGTGCCAGCGGTGCCAGCATGGCGCTGCGCTCGCCCAGCTCGCCCAGCGTGGCGGCATCGGTCAAGGCGATGCTGGCCTCGCAGTCTTGCGCCACGGCTGCCAGCCGCTCACGCAGGCGCGGGTTCAGCGGCGGGTAGGCCGGCACCGCCACCATGCCGGCATACAGGCAGCCGAAGAAGGCGCAGATGTAGTCCAGCCCGCCCGGGTACAGCAGCAGCACACGCGCACCGGGCTGGCCACGGCTTTGCAGCAGCGTGGCGATCTGGCGGGCGCGCTGGTCGAGCTGGGCGTGGCTCAGCGTTTCATCCAGCGCCGGCTCGGCGGCATGGTTGATGAACGTGAAGGCGGTGGCCTGCGGCGTGTTGCCGGCACGGCCACGCGCCACCTCCACCAGGCTGGGCGTGGCATAGGGCCAGGCGTCGGTGCGCAGCGGCAGGGCTTGGGTGTGCAAGATGGTCATGGTGGCTTCTGGCTCTTGGGGGGTGATGGAATGGCTTGCAAGGGTGGCGCTCAAAGCGCTGTCGCAAGAACGGGCCTGGCATCCACAACGCCAGCCAGCGGGGGCAGCGGCAGGCCAAAGCTGCGTGGGCTGGCCAGCGCAAAGCCGTGCCGGCGGGCCAGCAACTGCTGGCGCTTGACCTCGGCCACGTCCAGCGTGGCGCCCAGGCTGGTGTCGCGGCATGGGCCGTCAAGCGCCAGCAACATGGTCTCGGCCATGCACGCATACGAGCTGCCGTCTTCCAGGCCATAGGGCCCGATGCGCGGGCGGCCGGGCAGCGCGATCACACCGCCGTCGATCACCAGCACATCGGGCCGGCGCTGCAGGATCGAGCGGCCGATCGAGCGTGGGCGCGAGATGTCGCAGACCAGCGCGCCGTGGGCCAGCAGGTCGTCGTCCACCAGGTTGCCGGGGAAGCTGGTGGCGGTGACCAGCACCTGGGCCACCGCAGCGGCATGGATGCTGCCGGCCAGGATCAGGCTGCCGTCCTGCTCCAGGCTGGCCAGCATGCTGTCGATGTCCAGACCGGCAGTGCTGGCCTGCAGGATGTGCCGGGCGAAGCTTGGCGTGTCGGGCTGGGCTTGTGCAATCGCGGCGGCATGCGCCAGCACATGCACCACTGCAGCGCGCGCCACCACGCGCAACCGCGCGCGGCCTGCCGCTGGCGTGTGCGCCGGGTTGCCGATCAGCACCAGGCGCTGGGCCCGCTCGGCCAGCAGCAGGGCCAAACACGAGCCGATGGCGCCCGCCGCGCCGACGATGCCCACACTGCAGTGCTGCCAGTGCTGGCCACGCTGCGCCAGCGCGGCGTCCAGCGCCTCCATGGCCGAGACCACGGTGTACGAGTTGCCCGATGTCAGCCGGGTGTGTGAATTGGCCAGTTGCGCCCCGCCACCACTGACCACCGAGGTGTAGGCCCCCAGGCCGACGATGGCCGCGCCACGCTGCTGCGCCAGCGCTATGCCCTTGTTCAGCACCGCCAGCGCCTCACGCTGGGGCAGTTGCTTCAACTGTTCTGCGGTGTGGCTGATGAGGATGAAGTCACCCTGGGCGCGGGCGCCGGTGGCCGATTGAATGTGCACCGTGCTGCCGACCACCGGCTCCAGCAGGCCGGCCATGCTGGTGGCGAATTCACGCAGTTCAGCGGGCTGCAGCACGGCCAGGCTGGGGTCGTAGTCAGCATAGCCCGTCTCGTCCAGCGGGTGCAGCAAAAAGGCAAAGCGCTGGGCCTTGCCTGCCGGTTTGACCGCCGGCTTTGGCAGGGCCACGCTGGGCGGCAAACTGCTTGGCAGTGCGTGCGCCGCCGGCGCCTGGCGCCGCAGGATGGCACGAAAGAAGTGCCCGGTGTGGCCAGTGGCCACCACATCAAAGCAGCGCTCCAGCGCATCGGCGGCCAGCGCGCACTGGGCGTGCGTGGCATTCAGCGGCGGCTGCACCCGCAGCACGTTGCTGCCGTTGAGCGTGGGCGCCAGGCGCAGGCCTTCCACGTTCAGCAAGTAGCTGGCGACAAACTGCGCCAGGTCGCCCGACTCGGCGGCAATGCCCAAGAAGCTTTCGGGCCAGCGCGAACGGTCCCGCGTGAGGCACAGGCCCAGCATGAAGCCGCGGCCACGCACCTCGGTCACCAACCAGGGGTGGCGGGCCTGGATCTGCGCCAGCCGCTGGCGCAACCAGGCGCCTTCGGCCACCACATGGCGCAGCATGGCGCTGTCGTCCTGCAGCAGCAGCGCCAGCGTGGCCAGGCCGGCGCGCGCGGCCAGCGCGTTGCCGGCAAAGGTGGACGAATGCTTGAGCGCGAAGGCCTCGCTGTAGGCCGCGTCATTGGCCAGCGTGGCGCCCACCGGCACCAGGCCGCCGCCCAGGGCCTTGGCCAGGGTCAGGATGTCGGGCACCACGCCTTCATCATCACAGGCAAACAGCCGGCCGGTGCGGCCCAGGCCGGTCTGCACTTCGTCGATGACCAGCAGCGTGCCGTGGCGCTGGCAGGCCTGCTGCGCCGCACGCAGATAGCCGGGCGGCGCCACCCGCACACCGCCCTCGCCCTGGATCACTTCAACGATGAAGGCAGCGTACTGGCCCGGCCGCTGGGCCAGCTGGGCTTGCAATGCGTTGATGTCACCGTATTCGATGTTGTCGAAATCGGCCAGCGGCAGGCCGAAGGGCTGCTGGTAGCCGGGGTTGCCGGTGGCCGACAACGCGGCAAAGGTCTTGCCGTGGAAGCCACGCCGGGTCGACAGGATGCCGGCGCGGCCGGTGGCGTGGCGCGCCATCTTCAGCGCCGCCTCCACCGCCTCGGCGCCGCTGTTGCTGAACGTGACATGGCGCAACCCGGCCGGTGCGTGTTGCAGCAGCACACGCGCCAGCGCACCCGCCGACGGCGCCAGTGATGGCTGGCAGAACACCGGCTCGGCATCCTCGCGCAAACCCTGCAGGGCCTGCCAGATCTGCACCGGGTGGTGGCCGAACGGCAGCGCGCCATATTGCGACATGAAGTCCAGACAGCGGTGGCCGTCGCTGTCAAACAACCAGGCGCCGTCGGCGCGGGTGAAGCGGCGGTCGATCTTCAGCTGCGCCAGCTTGGCCGCCAGATACGGGTTGACGCAGCGCGCGTAGTCGCTCATCTGGTCTGTTGGCTGCACGGGCACATGTTGCAAGGCATCGATGGCGTCGATCAGCGCATCGGTGTGGGCCACACCGGCCAGCAGGTCGGCCGGCACGGCCACGCCCAGCCAGCGGTCCAGCGCACACAGCAACTCCACCG
>JANNMP010000223.1:0-2569 GCA_031398015.1 Burkholderiaceae bacterium | reverse complement strand
GGAACAGGTTGATGCGCTGGTCTGGATGGCGCTCTGCGCACCGAGTTGCTTCGACCTGGTGCTGCTGGACCCGCCGTTCGATGCCGGCCTGCAAGCAGCGGCGCTGGCCACCGCCGCGCTGCTGGTTGCCAATGGCGGGCTGATCTACCTTGAATCGCCCGCTGCGCTGGCAGCCGGTGCCGAACCACCCGGTTTTGCACTTTTGCGACAAGGCCGCGCCGGGGCGGTGCACTATCATTTGCTGCGCCGCAACACCTGAGCTGCAACAAGCAGCCGAGACGGCCCATAGAACGCCAAAGACGCCACCGGAGACAGCCGTGACCCAGTCCAAGTTCATGACCGCCGTCTACCCCGGCACCTTCGACCCGATGACGCTGGGCCATGAAGACCTGATGGCGCGCTCGTCTCGCTTGTTCGACAAGCTGATCCTGGCGGTGGCCGCGGGCCACCACAAGCGCACCATGTTCACCATCGCCGAGCGCCTGGACATCGCCAACGCCATTGCCAAACCCTACGGCAATGTGGAAGTGATCCCGTTTCGGGGCCTGCTGCGCGATTTTGTGGTGACCAACGGCGGCAACGTGGTGGTGCGCGGCCTGCGAGCGGTGAGTGATTTCGACTATGAGTTCCAGATGGCCGGCATGAACCGCCAACTGATGCCCGAGGTGGAAACGCTGTTCCTGACACCCAGTGACCAATACCAGTTCGTCAGCAGCACCTTTGTGCGCGAGATTGCCACCCTGGGTGGTGATGTCTCCAAGTTCGTGGCACCGTCGGTGTTGGCCCGCTTGCAAGAGCGTGTGGCCAAGCAGCCGGTGGAGGAGTGAATCGCGATGGCACTCATGATCACAGATACGGTTGGCGGGAATTGGCAACGCATGCGTTGCCCCGCCAGCCGCGACCGAGGCCTGCAAGCCGAGGTCGTATTCATCGGGGATCAGGAGGGCCTATGGCACTCATGATCACCGATGAATGCATCAACTGCGATGTCTGTGAGCCCGAGTGCCCGAACCAGGCCATCTCGATGGGGCCCGATTACTACCAGATCGCGCCGAACAAATGCACCGAGTGTGTCGGCCACTTCGACGCGCCGCAGTGTGTGCAGGTGTGCCCGGTGGCCTGCATTCCGGTCGACCCTGCGCGGGTGGAAACCAAGGACCAACTCTGGGCCAAGTTCCGCTTGTTGATCGCCAGCGCAGCGGTGTGAGCCGCAGCGCCGCTCAGGCAGCGGCCGGCTTTTTCGGTTTCTTGGGTTTTTTCTTGCTGGCCTGGGCCGGGGTCCTGGTTTGCAGCGCCTCTGCCTTGGCGCGCTGTGCCTCGCTGATGCCAATGCGCGCCGGGCCCTGACTGGCGGCGCTGCGCTCGCTTGCCTGGCGCTCGGCGTGTTGCTGCTTGGCCATCGCGGCGTCCTGCTTCTTCACGGCCAGCGCCTGCTGGCGCTGGGCTTGGCTGCGGGTGTCGTCGGCGGCCACCGCCTGGCCGCCGGTGCAGGGTGTGTCGCTGTAGCGGTTGCCGCAGCGGTAGACCTCGGCTGCCGATGCCGGCAGCAGCAGGCTGCCGAGCACGGCAACGCACAAGGCCAGGTTGGGTTTGCTGCTCATGCAGGCGGCTCCAGTGTGGTGGTGCTGCCAGCCGGCGGCAGCTCGGCCGGGCGCGGCGGCTTGGGGCGGGGCGCCTTGGCATGCAGCTTCATCATCGCGCCGCTGAAATCACCCGCCAGCAGCAGTGGCAGCGCTGGCAGTGAGGCATCGATGCAGCCGTCGATGGCAATGCGGTCATCCAGCGGCGGTTTGCGCAACACCCAGTTCACCACTTCGGCACGCACGCCGGGGTGGCCGATGCCGATGCGCAGGCGCCAGAAATCTGGCGACCCCAGCTGCGCCAGGATGTCTTTCAGCCCGTTGTGGCCGGCCGCACCGCCGCCCTGCTTCAATTTCATCTGGCCGGGCAGCAGGTCCAGCTCATCGTGCACCACCAGCACCTGGGCCGGCTCGATCTTGAAGAAGCGCGTAAATGGCGCCACCGACTGGCCCGACAGGTTCATGAAGGTCAGCGGCTGCAGCAGCCACAGCGGCCCGTCTTCCCGGTTGAGACGCGCCACCAAGGCCTTCCAGTTGCGGTCAAACACCAGGTTGGCGCCCAGTTGGCGCGCCGCCGCGTCCAGCCACCAGAAGCCGGCGTTGTGCCGGGTGTCTGCGTATTCAGGCCCCGGGTTGCCCAGGCCGACGATCAAGCGAACCATGGCCTGGATTATCCCGGCGGCCGCAGTGCAGCCATGGCACCGGCAGCCAGCGCGCGGCCGATGCGGTCAAGCGCGCCGGCGCGCAGCGGCGTGTCGGCCTGCGCCGCGTCAGTCGTCGCGCTGTCGCCACTGCTGCGCAGCTTCCACTGGTGCCAGTGCAGGCGCACATCCACATGCACCTCAGGGTGCAGCGCGGCCAGCGCGCCGCTGGCCAGGCCGGCTGCGGCCATCAGCTCAGGCACCACCGCCAGGCCCCAACCCATCACGGCGGCGCGGGTCTGGGCTTCGGTGGACGGCACATGGCGTTCCTGCAGCCGGGGCTCGCGC
>JANNMP010000189.1:0-10782 GCA_031398015.1 Burkholderiaceae bacterium | reverse complement strand
ACCGCGCCCTCGAGCGAAAGCGGTGTCGCCCCGGTCTGCGCCGAACACCACATCGGTGTCCACGCTCTTCTCGCGCGAGATGGCATCGACCAGATTCAACATTTCGCGGTTCATCAGTCCTGACCTCCGTCCATCTTTTCTGCTTCCAGGCCCTGGGCCATGGCGTCAACTTGCCCACCCTGGCGGCCTTTGAAATCCACCACGGGCACCAGGCGGGCCTCACGCACTTCATCCAGATTGAAATCCAGCGCCTGCTGCGCCACAGCCGGCGCCACTGCCGCCTTGGCGGCTTTTTTGGCTGCCGTGCGCGACACCGGCTTGTCGTCTTGCAGCAACAAACGCCAGGCGTTGGCGCCGTTGCGACCATCAACAGCGGCTGCCAGCACCCCACGCCACTTCTTGCGGCCTTGGAATTGATGGTGCAGCGTCAGCTCAACTTCGGCACCCACAAAGCGCTGCCAGTCGCCCGGCTTCTTCAGCGGCCGGTCCAGGCCGGGTGACGACACTTCCAGGCGGGCGTAGTCCACCGCTTCCACTTCCAACACATACTGCAGTTGGCGCGTGACGATCTCGCAATCTTCAACCAGCACAAATTCACCCGGCCCCGTGCTGTAGCTGTGGCCCGGCAAACGGTCGATCGTCACGCGCAACAAGCCCCCCGCCGATCGCTCGACGTCCACAAGGTCATAGTGCAACCCGGTGACGGTGCGCTCCAGCGCTTCATTCCAGCTCATCGTGCCCAGTGCGGTCCTGTGTGCAGCGCCGCATCAGCGGTGCCGGGGAAGGTGTGCAGCGCCACATCAACGGCGCCGGGGAAGGTGTCAAGCGCCGCGTCAGCGGCGCTGCGGAACAGTTCAGCGGCGCTGCGGAACAGTTCCAGTGTTTCGGTTCGCGCAAAAAAAATGGGCTGGAAAGTCCGCCCACTTGATGCACTCGGTCTGCTTCATGTCGCTTTTCAGCGAAAGGTGGATTATAGCCAGACGACTGCAGCGCAGCAATAGCCGCAGCAGCCTGGCAGCACCAGCGTGCCAGAATCGAAAGCTCGTTCCAGTGCGCAGCAGGCGCAACAACCACAGGACTGGCAGCCATGGGATTTCTCGCCGGCAAGCGCTTCTTGATCACGGGCGTGCTCAACAACCGTTCCATCGCCTATGGCATTGCGCGGGCCTGCCACCGTGAAGGCGCCGCGCTCGCCTTCAGCTACCAGGGTGAGCGCTTCAAGCAGCGCATCACCGAATTTGCCGCCGAGTTCGGCTCCAGCCTGGTGTTTGACTGCGATGTCAGCGACGACGCCCAGATCGAGCGCCTGTTTGCCGACCTGGGCCAACACTGGGAGCAGTTCGACGGCTTCGTGCACGCCATCGCCTTTGCCCCGCGCGAGGCGATCGCCGGCGATTTTCTCGACGGCATGACGCGCGAGAACTTCCGCGTGGCGCATGACATTTCCAGCTACAGCTTCCCGGCCATGGCCAAGGCCGCCCTGCCCCGGCTGCGTGCCGGCGGCGCACTGCTGACGCTGAGCTACCTGGGCGCGATGCGCTATGTGCCCAACTACAACACCATGGGCCTGGCCAAGGCGTCGCTGGAAGCCGGCGTGCGCTTTCTGGCCCACAGCCTGGGCGCCAAGGGCCTGCGCGTCAATGGCATCTCGGCGGGGCCGATCAAGACGCTGGCCGCGTCGGGGATCAAGGATTTCGGCAAGCTGCTGAATGAGTTTGCCGCCACCGCCCCGATCCGCCGCACCATCACCATCGACGACGTGGGCAACACGGCGGCGTTTCTGCTCAGTGACCTGGCTGCCGGCATCAGCGCCGAAATCGTCTACGTGGACGGCGGCTTCAGCCAGGTGGCGATGGCCAGCCCACAAGCCTGAGCATCAAAAAGGCCAGCGCCTTGCGAGCGCTGGCCTTCAGAAACACTGTCAAACATGGTCGGGACGGCGGGATTCGAACTCGCGACCCCTTGCACCCCATGCAAGTGCGCTACCAGGCTGCGCTACGCCCCGATTCAACGCATCAGTATAGCCCGGAACATGGGCCGCTAGACCGCCAGCAGGTCGCGGATCGACAGCAGTTCAGCGCGCAACTGGCCGGGCGCCAGCACGCGCTGGCCCGCGTTGCCGGGCGCTGGGGCGGTGGACACCGGCCCCGCTTGCACGGGGTCATTGTCGGCGCCGTCCGGGCCACCAGCGGCATGCACGCCGTCATCGAGCAACTCGTCGGGCAGCAGCAGGCGGCCGCCGGCCGGCAGGTCGCCAAGCTGGTTGCGGGCGCCACTGATGGTGAAGCCCTGGTCGTACAGCAGGTCGCGGATGCGGCGGATCAGCAGCACCTCATGGTGCTGGTAGTAACGGCGGTTGCCGCGCCGCTTCATCGGCTTGAGCTGGGTGAACTCTTGCTCCCAGTAGCGCAGCACATAGGGCTTGACGCCGCACAAGTCACTGACCTCACCGATCGTGAAGTAACGCTTGGCCGGGATGGCAGGCAGCAGTTTCTCCATGAAAATCAATGAGGTGGGGAGGGGAACTCAGACTTTACTCGAAGTCCTCTTCCAGTGGTGTGTCGCCTTGCACCACGGCCTTGAGCTTGTGGCTGGCGTGGAAGGTGACGACGTTGCGCGCTTTGATCGGGATGGCCTCGCCAGTGCGCGGGTTGCGGCCTGGGCGCGGCGCCTTGCGGCGGATGTTGAAGTTGCCGAAGCCCGACAGCTTGACATCGTCGCCAGTGACCAGGTTGGCATGTACCAGCTCGAAGAAGGCTTCGACCATGTCCTTCGATTCACGCTTGTTCAGGCCCAGGCGCTCGAACAGCAGCTCAGACAGCTCTGCCTTGGTCAGCGTGGGCGTCTCCAGCGACGGCAGGATGACGCGCTCAGCGGGTGTGTCGTCGTTACTCATGGCTGTCCTTGGATTCTTGTGGTTGGACTGTCAGCCGCGCAGCCGGGCACCTTGGGCCGCAGTGGCACGCGCCACTGCGGCGGCCACGGCCACGTCGATGCGTTGATCGGTCAGCGTTGTCTCGGCATCCAGCAGCTCCAGCCGCACCGCCAGGCTGCGCTCGCCTGGGGCGATGTCGGCGCTGGCATGGGCTGGTTTGTAGACGTCAAACAACGTGGCCGTGCGCACCAGGCCGCTGGGGTCGTTGCGCAGCGCGGCAACCAAGGCGTCATGCGTGGCCGATTCAGGCACCACCAGTGCCACGTCACGCAGGGCCGGCTGGTGGCGGGCGATGCTTGCAAATGCCGGCAGCGGCCTGGCTTGCAGCGCCGCCAGGTCGAGCTCGAACAGCACCGGCGCTGCGGGCAGTTCAAAGGCCTGGCGCCAGCGTGGGTGCAACTCGCCGATGAAGCCAATCGTCATGCCGTCCAGCAGCACGCGCGCGCTGCGCCCGGGGTGCAGCGCCGGGTGCTCGGCGGCCTCAAATTGCGCCTGCAGCGGTGCCAGCAAGGCCTGCACATCGCCCTTGACATCGAAGAAGTCAACCGTGCGCTCGGTGCTGCCCCATTGCGTGCCATCCACCGGCCCAAAGGCCAGGCCGGCCACGCGCATCGGCTGGCAGATGCCAGCCACTGTCAAATCACCCGCTGCCACGCTCGCATCACGCCAGGCCACCCGGCCCAGCTCAAATGCCCGCACCCGCTGTGCCTTGCGCGCCAGGTTGTGGCGCAACACCTGCACCAGGCTGCCGATCAGGCTGCTGCGCATCACGGCAAGCGGCGCGGCAATCGGATTGAGCACCCGGATCGGGTCAGGGTTGCCGTGCAGGTCATGCTCCCAATGCGCTTCGACAAAACTGAAGCTGATGGTTTCCTGGTAGTCCAGTGCCGCCAATGCATGGCGCACCGCAAAGGCGCTGCGGCTGGCCTCGCTGCGCACCCGGGGGGTCACAGGCGCCAGCGGTGCGGTATCTGGCAGGTGCTGGTAGCCGACCACCCGGGCCACTTCCTCGATCAGGTCTTCCTCGATGTTGAGGTCAAAGCGCGCACTGGGCGGGCTGACGCTCAGCGTGCCTTCGCCCTCTGTGAAGGCCAGACCCAGGCGCCTGAACACCGCTGCGCATTGCGCTTGCGTGACGGCCATGCCGATCACCTTGGCCGCCCGGGCCACCCGCAGCGTGACGCTGGCGCGCTGCGGCAGGTTGGGCTGCTGGTCATCCATCGGGCCGCAGGCTGTGCCGGGCGTGCCGCAGATGTCGGTGATCAAGCGTGTGATGTGCTCGATCACCTGCACCGTCATGGCCGGGTCCACACCGCGCTCGAAGCGGTGGCCGGCGTCGGTGTTGAAGTTGTAGCGGCGTGAGCGGCCGGCCACTGCGTCGGGCCACCAGAAGGCCGCTTCGACATAGACATGGCGGGTGTTGTCCGACACCGCCGTGGCCTCGCCGCCCATGATGCCGGCAAGCGACTCCACCGCTTGCGCATCGGCGATCACGCCGACCTGGCTGTCCAGTGCCACGGTGTTGCCGTTCAACAGCTTCAGCGTCTCGCCGGGCCGGCCCCAGCGCACCTGCAGGCCGCCGTGGATCTTGTCGAGATCGAAGATGTGTGTCGGCTGGCCGTACTCGAACATCACATAGTTGGAGATGTCCACCAGCGCGCTGACCGGCCGCTGGCCGCAGCGCGCCAGCCGCTCGACCATCCAGGCCGGCGTCGTGGCGCGGGTGTTGACGTGGCGGATGATGCGGCCCGAGAAGCGGCCACACAGATCGCTGGCCTGCACATCCACCGCCAGCGTGTCTGGCAGCTGTGCGGCCACGGGTGTGACCACGGGTGTGTGCAACGGCGCGCCGGTCAGCGCCGCCACCTCGCGCGCGATGCCATACACACTGAGCGCGCGCCCCAGGTTGGGGGTGAGCTTGAGCGTGAACAGGGTGTCGTCCAACCGCAGCAGCGCGCGCACATCCGCGCCCACGGCCGCAGCGGCATCCAGCTCCAGCAGGCCGCCATGGTCGTCGCTGAGTTTCAGCTCACGCGCCGAGCACAGCATGCCCTGGCTTTGCACCCCACGCAGCTGGCCCAGCTGGATCTGAAAAGCTTCAGCACCAGGCTCGGCTGGCGGCAACAGTGCGCCCACCAGCGCCAACGGCACCTTGATGCCAGCCCGTGCATTCGGTGCGCCGCAGACGACCTGCAGCGGGCCGCCGGCGCTGTGCGGCCCCGCGTCGACCATGCACACGCGCAGCCGGTCGGCATTGGGGTGCGCGTCGGCCTTGACGATCTCGCCCACCACGACCTGGCTGAACGGCGGCGCAGCGGGGCGCAGGTCTTCCACCTCCAGGCCGGCCATGGTCAGCAGGTCGGCCAGCTCGGCGGTGCCCAACGGTGGGTTGCAGAAACTGCGCAACCAGGATTCAGGGAATTGCATGGTCTGGTGTCGGCTCGAATCGAAGGCGGCGGGCTCAGCGGAACTGCTGCAAAAAGCGCAGGTCGCCATCAAAGAACAGCCGCAAATCGCTGACGCCGTAGCGCAGCATGGCAAAGCGGTCGATGCCCATGCCGAAGGCAAAACCGATGTGGCGTTCAGGGTCGAGCCCGTAATTGCGCACCACGTTCGGGTGCACCTGGCCCGAGCCGCCCACCTCCAGCCAGCGGCCCTTCAGCGGGCCTGACGCAAAGGCGATGTCGATCTCGGCCGAGGGCTCGGTGAACGGGAAAAAGCTGGGCCGAAAACGCAGCTGCAGATCGTCGCTCTCGAAGAACTGGCGGCAGAACGCGGTGAACACCACCTTCAGGTCCTTGAAGCTGACGTTCTCGCCCATCCACAGGCCTTCACATTGATGGAACATCGGTGAATGGGTGGCGTCACTGTCAACCCGGTAGGTGCGGCCCGGTGCGATGACGCGCACGTCGGGCATCGGGTTCAGGTGGCCGAATTTGGCCGCATGCATTCGCGCGTAGCGCACCTGCATCGGGCTGGTGTGTGGTCGCAGGTTGTACGGACGGCCGCCTTCGTCCTGCATGTCGACATAGAAGGTGTCCTGCATCGACCGCGCCGGGTGGTTCTCGGGGTTGTTCAGCGCGGTGAAGCTCATCCAGTCGGTCTCGATCTCGGGGCCGTCGGCCACATCGAAACCCATCGACGCAAAGATCGCCTCGATGCGCTCCAACGCACGGGTGATCGGGTGCAGGCCGCCGGTGCCACGTTGGCGGCCAGGCAGCGTCACATCCAGCGCCTCGGCCTTGAGCTGCGCGGCCAGCTCGGCATCGGCCAGCGCCTGGCGGCGTGTGGCCAGCGCCGCTTCGATGCGCTGCTTGGCCTGGTTGACCTCGGCGCCGCGGGACTTCTTGTCTTCTGGCGTGGCGCTGGCCAGGCCCTTCAGCAGATCCGTCACGCGGCCGGACTTGCCCAGAAAGCGCGCCTTGGCGTTCTCCAGCGCAGCCGGCGTGGGCGCGGCGTCAAAGTCAGCGGTGGCAGCCGCCACCAGGGTGTCGAGATCGTTCATCGAATGAAAGAAAACAAAAAAGGCCGCCCACAGGTGACGACCTTCAAATGCTTGCGGGCCGACACCACGCGAACCCGAGCGGGCCGCGCGGTGCCGCTGGACTCAAGCGAGCTGGGCCTTCACCTTGTCGACGATGCTGCCAAAGGCGGCCGGGTCGTTGACGGCCAGTTCGGCCAGCATCTTGCGATCAATCTCGATCGATGCCTTCTTCATGCCGGCCATGAACTTGCTGTAGGTGATGCCCATCCCGCGCGCGGCGGCGTTGATGCGGGCAATCCACAGCGCACGGAACACCCGTTTGCGGGTGCGGCGGTCACGGTAGGCATATTGGCCGGCCTTCATCACCGCCTGTTTGGCGATGCGGAAGACGTTCTTGCGGCGGCCGCGGTATCCCTTGGCCAAGGCCAGGATCTTCTTGTGGCGGGCGCGGGCTGTGACACCACGTTTGACGCGAGGCATGTGTTCTCCTTGGGTCGGTCAGTGGGTCAGAGGCCGGCAAATGGCAGCATCTGCGCCATGTGGCCCATGTTGGTCTCGTGCACGGCAACCGTGCCACGCAGGTGGCGTTTGCGCGTGGTGGACTTCTTGGTGAGGATGTGGCGCTTGAACGCCTGGCCCCGTTTGACGGTGCCACCCGGGCGCACGCGAAAGCGCTTCTTCGCGCCGCTCTTGGTCTTCATCTTGGGCATGACTGCTCCTTCTAAGTTGCCCCTGCAGGCGGCTGGGGCTGCATGCCCCGGCACTTTGACAGCCTGCAACGGCTGCTCCCCTGGTTGCGCCGGTGACCAGACCGGTGCGGGGAATTCAACATGGCCGCTGCACTGCTGCAACGGCCGACAAAACCCATCTGCTACTGCTTCTTCTTGGGCGACAGCACCATGATCATCTGCCGCCCTTCCAACTTGGGAAACTGCTCAACCAGGGCCACATCGGCCAGCTCGTCGCGGATGCGCTCGAGCATGCGCATGCCGATGTCCTGGTGGGTGATCTCGCGGCCCCGGAAGCGCAGCGTGACCTTGCCCTTGTCGCCGTCCTCGGCAATGAACCGCCGCAGGTTGCGCATCTTGATGTTGTAGTCGCCGTCATCGGTGCCGGGCCGGAACTTGACTTCCTTGACCTCGATGATCTTCTGCTTGCTCTTGGCTTCGGCGGCCTTCTTCTGCTCCTGGTACTTGAACTTGCCGTAGTCCATCAAGCGGCAGACCGGCGGGTCGGCCGTGGGCGCAATCTCGACCAGATCCACATCGGCCTCACCCGAAAGCCGCAAGGCTTCCATGATGGTGACGATGCCCAGCGGCTCGTTCTCGATCCCGTTCAGGCGCACGCTGGGCGCCATGATCTCTCGGTTCAGCCGGTGCTTGCGCTCCACATTGGGCGTACGGCGGTCCATGAAAGTAGCGATGGTTCAAACCCCTTCAGACCATCTGGCGCAGCACCCCAAGGCAACGGGGCGCCCACCTGAGGGCAGCAGAAACAAAATGGCGCGCCTGGGGGGCGGCCTCAAGCCTTGCGGGTGACGTCGTCGGCGAGTTTGGCGATGAACTCTGCGAGCGGCATCACGCCAAGGTCAAGGTTGCCCCGGGCGCGCACGGCAACAGCCCCGTTTGCCTTCTCCTTGTCGCCAGCGACCAGGATGTACGGAACTTTTTGCAATGAATGCTCACGGATTTTATACGTGATTTTTTCATTGCGCAAATCCGCCAGGGCTCTAACTCCTTGTTTTTGCAGCGTTTTCACAACCTCGGCGACGTAGCCGTGCTGGGCGTCGGTGATGCAGGCCACCACCACCTGCACCGGCGCCAGCCAGGCCGGCAGCGCGCCGGCGTGCTGCTCGATCAAGATGCCGATGAAGCGCTCCAGGCTGCCGAGGATGGCGCGGTGCAGCATCACCGGGTGGGCGCGGCCGCTGGTTTCGGTGACATAACTGCCGCCCAGCCGTTCGGCGGTGTTGAAGTCGACCTGCATCGTGCCGCACTGCCACTGGCGGCCGATCGCGTCCTTGAGCGTGTACTCGATCTTGGGGCCGTAAAAGGCGCCCTCACCAGGCGAGACGACGAACTCGCAGCCCGAGCGGCGCAGCGCTTCCATCACCGCGAACTCGGCCTTGTCCCACAGCGCATCGGCGCCGACACGCTTGTCGGGGCGCGTGGCCACCTTGTAGATGATGTCGGTGAAGCCGAAGTCGGCATACACCTTCTGCAGCATGGCGGTGTAGGCCACGCATTCATCGAGGATCTGGTCTTCGGTGCAGAACGCATGGCCGTCGTCCTGCGTGAAGCCGCGCACGCGCATGATGCCGTGCAAGGCGCCGCTGGGCTCATTGCGGTGGCACTGGCCGAACTCGCCGTAGCGCAGCGGCAGGTCACGGTAGCTGCGCAGCTGTGAATTGAAGATCAGCACATGGCCCGGGCAATTCATCGGCTTGAGCGCGTATTCACGCTTTTCCGATTCAGTGGTGAACATTTGCTCGCGGTAGTTGCCCCAGTGGCCGGTCTTTTCCCACAGGCCTTTGTCCAGTACCTGGGGGCCCTTGACCTCCTGGTAACCGCTGTCGCGGTACACCGCGCGCATGTACTGCTCGACCTGCTGCCACACCGTCCAGCCCTTGGGGTGCCAGAACACCATGCCCGGCGCGGTTTCCTCCATGTGGAAGAAGTCCAGCTCACGGCCAAGCTTGCGGTGGTCACGCTTCTCGGCCTCCTCCAGCATGCGCAAGTGGTTCGCCAGATCATCCTTGCTGGCCCAGGCGGTGCCGTAGATGCGCTGCAGCTGCGCGTTGGCCTGATCGCCGCGCCAGTAGGCGCCGGCCAGCTTCATCAGCTTGAAGTGCTTGAGCCGGCCCGTGCTGGGCACATGCGGGCCGCGGCACAGGTCTTCGAAGCCACCTTCGCGGTACAGCGACACGTCTTCACCGGCCGGGATGCTGGCGATGATCTCGGCCTTGTAGAACTCGCCCTGGGCCTTGAAGTGCGCCACTGCCGCATCGCGCGGCAACACGCGGCGCACCACGGGCTCATCCTTTTTGGCCAGCTCGGCCATGCGCTGCTCGATGGCCGCCAGGTCGTCCAGCGTGAACGGGCGCTTGTAGGCAAAGTCGTAATAGAAGCCGTTCTCGATCACCGGGCCGATGGTGACCTGGGCGTCAGGAAACAGCTCTTTGACCGCATAGGCCAGCAGGTGGGCGGTCGAGTGGCGGATCATCGCCAGGCCATCGGCGTCCTTGTCGGTGACGATGGCCAGCTGCGCGTCGGCGTCAATGACATGGCTGGTGTCGACCAGCATTGCCGCATCACCCTGCCCCAGCCGGCCACCCAGCGCCGCCTTGGCCAGGCCCGCACCGATCGAGGCAGCCACGCCGGCCACGGTCACAGGCTCGGCAAACTCACGTTTTGACCCATCGGGCAGCGTGATCGTGATCATGGGATCTCCAGAGAAACTGTCGGGCAACAAAAAAGCGCGGATGGAACCGCGCTTGTTTGTTCGAGAAGGAAGCGAACAGGGGCTATCGCGCGGCCAGCAGGGCAACGGTGGTGACCGGTGTAGTTCGCGGTGTCATAACCAGAGTGCCTTTCCCGCCCTTGTGTGGAACCGAAGTGTGGAACTGCAATTCAGGCCAAATTGTAGCGGCGGCTACAACGGCAGCGCATCCTGCGTCGGTGTGGCCAGCCAGTCGGCCGCCTCGTCTGCCAACTGCTGCGCAGCGGCCACTGCCGCTGTCCAGGCGGCGATGCGGCCCGGGCGGTCATGGCGCCAGCGCTTGAAGTCCTGCCGGTCGGGCAGCTTGGCATTGGGCAGCGTGGCCACCCAGGCCGGGTGTGGCGCCAGCACCACCAGGTTGTCCAGCTTGGCCGATGCAACGTGGCGGCGCTTCAGGCCCTTGTCCAGCCAGCCCGGCACCAGGCTCTGTTGAAAGTGCGGATAAAGCACCAGGCCGCTGGCCATCGCGGCGTAGTCCAGGTGCAGGTGGTAGTCGGTGATGCCGCCGTCCCAATAGGCGCCCAGCGGAGCGCCCGGGATGTTGTGCACGGCCTGCAGCACAAACGGGATGCTGCAGCTGGCCTGCAGCGCGGGGCCCAGGTTGGCCGCAGTCAAGCGCACGCTGTGGCTGTTGAAATCATGCAGCGGCAGCGGCAGCGCGTCGCGCCCGTCGGAAAACACCACCCGCTGCAGCCAGCCGCCCAGCGCCTGGCGCCGGGCCAGGTTGGTGGTGAAGGCGGCCGCATAGCCCAGCGCCGTGCGCAGCCGGCCCTCACGGCGCAGCAGCAGGCCACGGCCGCAACTGGTGAACACATTCAGCCGGTAGCTCGGGTGCGCCAGCACCGCGACCTCACGGCCTCTGAAC
>JANNMP010000111.1:0-2961 GCA_031398015.1 Burkholderiaceae bacterium | reverse complement strand
GCGCCCAGGTTGTAGATCTCGTCGGGCTGCACCTGCTGCACGATGCGGATCAGGTTGGTGCTGTCTGACAAGTCACCGTAGTGCAGCTTGAAGCGCTGGTTGTCCACATGCGGGTCTTGGTAGAGATGGTCGATCCGGTCGGTGTTGAACAGGCTGGCACGGCGTTTGATGCCATGCACCATGTAGCCCTTCTTCAGCAGCAGTTCAGACAGGTAGGCGCCGTCTTGGCCGGTGACGCCTGTGATCAGTGCGGTCTTCATGTGGTGCGGTGGCGGGGATGGTTGCAAGCCCGCCTAGGATAACGGGCGACCTGGGGCGAACCCGTACCCGACACCGGGGGTGGGGTGCTGGCAGCAGTGGCCAGCCTGCCCAGCTCAGCGCTGCGCCACCCCGAGATCAAACTCGCGCAGCATCACCGGCTCGATCGACCCGCTGGCCACGCGGCGACGCACGGCCTCGTGGATCTCGGCCGCATGGGCCTGGTAGGTGGCCAGCGGTTGGTCGTCGCTGCGGCCGGGGGCAAAGCGGTGGTGCAAGGTTTCCCTGCGGATGGTGGCGCCCACAGGCTCGCTCTGGCCTGGCACCTCCACCCAGAACCGCACGGAGCCGGTGTCGTCATGCAGGTAGGGCTGGGGTGTCATGGTGGCTTTCAGGTGGGCAGGCAAAGGCTGCACCATACGCCTTGTGGTTGCCGGGCAGGCGCAGCTGCCCAGGCCGGGCTGGAATCGCTGGACATGGTCACCTGTGATCAGGCCTTGATCGGTTTTGCGTGCCGCAGCTTCTGGTGATTGGTGAAACCTGAAACCAGCCGTCAGAACACCCGCTCGCGCAGCACCTGCATCAGATACTGGCCGTAACCATTCTTCAGCATCGGCTGGGCTTGCTGCTCCAGCTGGTCGGCGCTGATCCAGCCGCTGCGGTAGGCAATTTCTTCGGGGCAGGCCACCTTCAGGCCCTGGCGTTTCTCCAGCGTGGCGATGAACTGGCCGGCTTCCATCAGGCTGTCATGCGTTCCAGTGTCCAGCCAGGCATAGCCGCGGCCCATGATCTGCACGTCGAGCTGGGCCTGCTGCAGGTAGGTGGCATTCACGGTGGTGATCTCCAGCTCACCGCGTGCGCTGGGCTGGATGCCCGCTGCGATGTCGCACACCTGCTGGTCGTAGAAGTACAAGCCGGTCACCGCATAGTTGCTCTTGGGCGCCTTGGGCTTTTCTTCGATGCTCAGCGCGCGTTTGTCGGCGTCAAACTCGACCACGCCATAACGCTCAGGGTCAGTGACATGGTAGGCAAACACGCTGGCACCGCTGGCGCGGTTGTCGGCGCGCTTGAGCAGGGCGGCAAAGTCATGGCCGTAGAAGATGTTGTCGCCCAGCACCAGCGCGCTGGGGTGGTTGTCAACAAAGCTGCGCCCCAGGATGAAGGCCTGCGCCAGGCCATCAGGGCTGGGTTGCACGCAGTAGCGCAGGTTCAGGCCCCAGCGGCCGCCGTCACCCAGCAGCGCCTCGAAGCGCGGTGTGTCCTGCGGCGTGCTGATGACCAGGATGTCGCGGATGCCGGCCAGCATCAGGGTGCTGAGCGGGTAGTACACCATCGGCTTGTCGTACACCGGCAGCAGCTGCTTGCTGATGGCCAGCGTGGCCGGGTGCAGCCGGGTGCCTGAGCCACCCGCCAGGATGATGCCTTTGCGTTGCATGGGTTTGGTGTGGGTGAGGAGCGGGTGCGCAGTGGGTGGGCTGTGCGTGGACCGGTGGTCAGGGCGCAGGCGGCTTGATCACGGTGGTCTTGCCGTCGGCTGCCACCACCCACACTTCCAGCGCGCCGGCTTGCAGGTACAGGCCGGCCTTCATGTGCATCTCGGCCCAGGTGTTGCCAGGCGACATCACTTCCACGCAGATTTCAGGTGCACCGGGGAACGGCGTGGCCCAACCCATGGCCTTGAGGCGGGCGTTCGACATCCACGCCACGTCGGCCACCCGCACGCCGTCGGTGGTCTGGATGCTGCATTCAACGATCACCTTGCCGCCACGGCGCTTGCGCAGGATGGTGGCCACATCCACCTGCATGGCGCCATGCTGGTTGCTGGCCGGGCTCATTTCGATCTTGCCCCAGCGGTTCAACTCGATCTTGAACGGCAGGTTCCGCAGCCAGGGGTTGTCGATCACGTCTGCCCATTGCATGGCAAGCCTCTTCAGTGTTGGCGCGGTGTTGACGCAGTGTCGCTACGCTTTTGGCGCAGACTCATCATGCCGCAGCAGGCTTGCCGGCTCAGCCGTAATGCCGGCTCACCCAATCGCGGTACGCGCCGCTTTGCACATTGGCCACCCAATCGGCGTTGGCCAGGTACCACATCACCGTCTTGCGGATGCCGCTGGCAAAGGTCTCGGCAGGGCGCCAGCCCAGCTCACGCTCGATCTTGCGGGCATCGATGGCATAGCGCCGGTCATGGCCGGGGCGGTCGGCCACGTGGGTGATCAGCCGCGAGTTGGGCCCTGCCGGGTCGGGCCGCAGTTGATAGTGCAGGGTGCAGATGGTCTTGACGATGTCGATGTTGGCCTGCTCGTTCCAGCCGCCGATGTTGTAGGTCTCGCCCAACCGGCCGCCGGCCAGCACTGCGCGGATGCCGCTGCAATGGTCGGCCACATACAGCCAGTCGCGGATCTGCTGGCCGTCACCGTACACCGGCAGCGGTTTGCCGGCCAGGGCGTTGACGATCATCAGCGGGATCAGCTTCTCGGGGAAGTGCAGGGGCCCGTAGTTGTTGCTGCAGTTGGTGGTCAGAACCGGCAGGCCGTAGGTTTGGTGCCAGGCGCGCACCAGATGGTCGCTCGCCGCCTTGCTGGCGCTGTAGGGGCTGTTGGGCTCGTAGGGGTGGGTTTCGGTGAAGGCCGGCGCGCCGGGTTGCAGGCTGCCGTAGACCTCATCGGTGCTCACATGGTGGAAGCGGAAGTTGGCCTTGGCATC
>JANNMP010000195.1:0-3781 GCA_031398015.1 Burkholderiaceae bacterium | reverse complement strand
CCAGCGCGCCCTGGGCGCGGGTCTTCTCCTCGGGCGCATAGGCTTCGGTCACCAGGGTGCTGCCGCCGATGAAGAGAAAGTTCCCGCCCACGCCCAGCACCAGCAGTGCGCCCAGAAAGTGCATCACGTCATTGCCGTGCAGCGCAAAGGCCACGCAGGCGATGTTCAGCACCAGGCCAGCGGCCATGACTGGCAGCACGCCAAAGCGCTTGATCAGTTTGCCGGTGAAGAAGCTGGGCACGAACATGCCCAGCACATGCCACTCCAGCACCAGCGCGGCGGCGCTGAAAGGGTGCAGGCACTGCGCCATCGCAATCGGCGTGGCGGCCATCAGCAGGTTCATCACGCCATAGCCAATGGCGCAGGCCGCCGCCGCGATGATGAACACCGGCTGGCGCACGATCTGCGCCGTGGGCCGGCCCAACAAGCCGGTGCTGCCCTGGCCCGGCAGGGTGGGGAAGCTGATGCATGACATCACGCCCAGGCTGAGCGCGGCCACGCCCATCAGCGCCAGGTAGGCACCGGCAAACGGTTGATCCAGCCAGTCGCGGCTCCAGCTTGCCAGGTTGGGGCCGACCACGGCGCCCAGGATGCCACCGGCCAGCACCCAGCTGATGGCGCGCTCCTTGAACGCAGGCGTCACCAGCTCGACCGACGCAAACCTGTACAGCGAGCCGTTGGCGTTGTAATAACCCGCCACCAGCGTGGCCGCCGTCAGCAGCCAGAAGTTGCGCTGCAGCACCGCCCAGGCACACACCGCCGCGCTGGCCATGGCCACCAGCAGGCCGAGCTGGAAGGTGCGCTGGCGGCCCCAGCGCCGCTGGTGCCGTGCCACCAGGCCGGTGGCCAGCGCGCCGCCGGCCACATAGGCGGTGATCGGCACCGTGGCCATCCAGCCCACCGGCGCCAAGGCCAGGCCGACCAGGCCGTTGATGGCGATGAACACCACGTTGTTGATCAGCAGCAGGCCCTGGCACAGGGTCAGCAAGGCAAGGCGTGGGTTCAAGCGCTGGTCTCCAGGGCGGCGATGGCGGCCAGTGCGGCCAACGGTGCAGTGTCGGCGCGCAACACCCGCGCGCCAAGGCTGGTGGGCAGAAAGCCTGCGGCCCGGGCAGCGGCCAGCTCGGCCGGCGCCAGGCCACCTTCGGGGCCGCTGAGCATGGTGATTGGCGTGGCTGGCGCCACACCGGCAAGCCGCGTGCGCAGCGGCAGCGCGTCGTCGCCCAGGCTCAACACCAGGCGCAGCGGCTGGTGCTGGCCAGGTGTCTGCTGGCCAGGCGACTGCTGGCCAGGCGTCTGCAGGCCCGCAAGCCAGCTGCGCAACGGCTGCGGCGGCAACACCTGTGGCACGCGGTTGCGCCCGCTTTGCTCGCAGGCGGCCACCGCAACCGCCTGCCAATGTGCGGTGCGGCGCTCGGCGCGCTCACCGGCCAGGCGCAGCACCGACCGGTCGCACAGCAGCGGCGCGATGGTGGCAGCGCCCAGCTCGGTGGCTTTTTCAACCAGCGCGTCCATGCGCTCATTGGCCGGCATGCCCAGGGCCAGCGTCACCGGCGTGCTGAGTTCGCGCTCCAGCGGCTGATGGGCCAGCAGCCTGGCGCTGACCGTCTGCCGGCCGATGGCTGTCAGTTCAGCCAGCCACTGCCCGCTGTTGCCGTCAAACAGCGTGATCTGGTCACCCGGCTGCAGCCGCAGCACCTGCACATGGCGGCTGGCGTTGGGCGGCAGGTTGATGGTGGGGCCGTCGGCCAGCAGCGGCAAGTTGACGGTGCCGCCGGCAAGCAGCGGCAAGTTGACGATGCCGCCGGCAAGCAGCGGCATGGGGGCGTGGATGCGCGGTGGCATGGGCCAGCCAGTGTGCCTGAGCACACCAGACTGGCTTGGGGCGCGCCGGTGCTCAGCCCGGCGCCAGCAGCAACTGCGCCAGTGCGATGGCGGCCTTGTCGCCGCGCGCCTGGCGCAACTGCTCGACATAGCGCAGCGCCAGCGCGCGCGCATCGGCGGCATTGACGCAGTACTCGGCTTCCACCACCAGCAGATAGCCCTTGACCATGCCCAGCTGGGGCCGGGCCTGGGCCACCACGCGGCGGGCCAGCCGCTCGAAGCTGACGGTCTCCAGCGCCTGGGCCAGGCTCATGCGGGCGGGCGCCGGCGCCTGGCTGGCGGCCGGCGCGGCTGTTGCCGGCGTGCTGGCGGCGGCCACGGTGGCCACCAGCCCGGCCTGCAGCAAGGCCTGCAGATCGGCCGCCGTTGCGCCTTGTACCAGGCCCAGCCAGGCCTCGGCGCTGCGGCTGCCGTCGATGATCAGCAGCAGGTTGCGCGCCGGGCGCGACAAGACCAGCGTGCGGCGCTGGCATTCGGCGCGCCCGGCGTCGGTCTTGGCAAGGCGCGGGCCGGCCGCTGGTGCCGGGCCGGGCGTTGGGCCGTCGATCACTGCTGCCCCTCGCGCAGCGCCCGGCGCAGGCTCTTGCCCACCGTGGTCTTGGGCAGGTCAACGCGGAACCCGACCAGCCGCGGCCGCTTGCAGCCGGTCAAATTGGCCGCACAGAACGCGTTGGCAGACACGTTGAAGCCCGAGACCAGGATCATGTCCTTCTTGCGGTCGACGACGCGGACGTGGCCACGCTCGTCCATCACGCCCACATCACCGGTGCGCATGACGCCATCGGCGGTCATCACCTTGGCGGTCTGGTCAGGCCGCTGGCAGCAGCCGGCCATCACCTGCGGGCTGCGGATGGCGATCTGGCTCGGCTGGCCGGTGGCCACGGCATGGCCGTCGTCGTCGCGCAGGGCCAGCTCGGTGTTGGGCATCGGCAGGCCGATGGTGCCGCTGCAGGCGCTGCTGTCCACCGGGTTGCGGGTTGCAGACGGGCTGGTCTCGCTCAGGCCATGGCCGTCGCAGATGGGGCAGCCGGTCTTGTGCAGCCACAGCCTGGCCGTGCCCTGGGTGACGGCCATGCCGCCGCCGACGCTGAACTTCAGACGGCTCCAATCGACCTTGTCGACATCGGCATGGTTGGCAATCAGCAAGCCGCAGCCGCCCAAACGCAGGCCCAGCATCATGGTCGTGTTGACGCCGAAGATGTGGTGCAGCGGCAGGGCACACATGGTGACGATCTGCTGCCCGGCCGGGATCTTCTTGAACGCCGGCTGGTACCAGGCCTCGGCCTGCAGGATGTTGGCCACCAGGTTGCGGTGCAGCAGCACCGCGCCCTTGCTCACGCCGGTGGTGCCGGCGGTGTACTGCAGCACGGCAATGGCATCGGGCCCCACGGCTGCAGGCGCCAGCGCCAGGCGGCTGCCCCGGGCCATGGCGTCGTTGAAGCGCGTGCCCACCACCCCCGGGGGCCAGGCAAAGGGCGGCACCAGCTTCTGCACCCGGCGCAGCACGGCGGCCAATGCCAGCGGGCACTGCGGCACGTTGGGCAGCACGATGGCCACGTGGTCACCGCGCTGCCGGCCGCTGGCTTGCAGCCAGGCCGCCAGCGCGCGCCGCGTTGCGTCGATCTGGCCGAAGCTGAATGCCTTGCCCATGAAGCGGCAGGCGGGCTTGTCACGGTGTTGGCCAAAGCTGTCGTCGAGCAACGCCACCAGGGATGCATAGACATCGGTCTTCACCTGCGCCGGCACGCCGGCGGGGTTGTGTTTCAACCAAATCTTCTGCATCAACGCGGCTCCAGATCCGGCCCTGATTCTGACCGAGCGCTGACAGCGGCCTCATCAGGGCAATCGATAGCGGCTGCACCGTCATCAAGCCAGTGGACGCGTCGCATTGGCGTTA
>JANNMP010000108.1:0-5411 GCA_031398015.1 Burkholderiaceae bacterium | reverse complement strand
GCACAACGGCCTGGTGATCGAGGCCCAGGAGATGATGGGCCGGGCCGCTGAGTTGCTGCGCCTGATGCCCTTCAAGGCACCGGCCGACATGAGCAAGTTTTTGCTGTCGCCGATGCCAGGGCTGTTGGTGGATGTGGTGGTCAAGGGCGACGGTGGCGCCCACCGCCATGTTCCGGTGGGGGTGCAGATGGTGGCCAAAACGCATGCCCAGCCCGGCGGCCCCAGCGTGCTGTCGGTGAAGGTGGAGGGCCGCGCGCCCTACGCCATCACCACCGACTGGCAGTTCGGCGGCATCCGTGCAGCCGGCAGCTGCAACGGCCAGGCCTTCACGGCGCAGATCGAGCGCCAGGGCCTGTGGCTGCGGGTGGCGCACAACGGCCTGGCCATCGAGGCCCAGGTGATGGGCGAGCGCGCGGCCGCGCTGCTGCGCTTGATGCCGTTCAAGGCGCCGGCCGACCTGCGCAAATTTCTGCTGTCGCCGATGCCGGGCCTGCTGGTGGACGTGGCCGTGGTGCCCGGCCAGGCGGTGCAGGCCGGCGAGCGGCTGGCCGTGATCGAGGCGATGAAGATGGAGAACATCCTCACCGCCAGCCAGGACGGCGTGGTCAAGGAGGTGCTGGCCAGCAAGGGCGAAAGCCTGGCCGTGGACCAGCCGATCCTGGCCTTCAACTGAAGGTGCGAAGGAAGGCAGGAAAATCATGCAGAGCAAACCTTTCAAGATCCTCGGCATCCAGCAAATCGCCATCGGCGGGCCCGACAAGGCCAGGCTGAAAAGCCTGTGGGTCGACATGCTGGGCCTGACGGTGAAGAGCACGTTCGTCAGCGAGCGCGAGAACGTCGATGAAGACATCTGCGAGCTGGGGCGTGGCCCCACGGCGGTGGAAGTCGACTTGATGCAGCCGATTGACCCCGACAAGAAGCCGGCCGTGCACACCACACCGCTGAACCATGTCGGACTGTGGGTGGATGACTTGCCGACAGCGGTGCAATGGATGACCGACAACGGCGTGCGCTTTGCGCCGGGCGGCATCCGCAAGGGCGCGGCCGGGCACGACATCACCTTCATCCACCCCAAGGGCAACGCGCAGTTTCCGCTGGGCGGTGAGGGTGTGTTGATCGAGCTGGTGCAGGCCCCCCCCGACGTGATTGCAGCTTTGCGCTGACCCCGCGCGGCCTTCGGGCAGACTGCGGGCTTCAACCCTCAGGAGCCGCCCATGCCCACGCCGCTGCCCACCACCAACCGCCAGATCCAGCTTGCCGGCCTGCCCAGCGGCAAGCTGGGGCCTGAGCATTTCAAGCTGGCTGCCAGCCCGATGCCGCAGGCGGCTGACGGTGAACTGCTGCTGAAGGTGCTGATGATCTCGCTGGACGCGGCCAACCGCGCCTGGATGCAGGGCGCCACCTACCGCGCGGCGCTGGAAGCCGGCCAGGTGATGGCCGGTGGTGCGTTGGCCGAGGTGCTGCAGTCCAACGCGCCGGGGTTTGCCCCCGGGGACCTGGTGTTTGCCGACACTGGCTGGCAAGAGTTTGTTGCCTTGCCGGCGCGCAAGGTGCAAAAGCAGCAGCGCCGTGCCGGGCCGTTGTCGCACCTGCTCAGCGTCTACGGCGTGGCCGGGCTCACCGCCTACTTCGGCCTGCTCAAGGTGGGCCAGCCGCGCGCCGGCCAAACCGTGGTGGTGTCGGCTGCGGCCGGCGCGGTGGGCGCCTTTGTCGGCCAGATCGCCAAGACCCAGGGTTGCCGCGTGGTCGGCATTGCCGGCGGCGCCAGCAAGTGCGCCTGGCTGCAAGCTGAACTGGGCTTCGATGCTGCCGTCGACTACAAGGCCGCTGACTTCAGCGCCGCGCTGAAGGCCGCCGTGCCCGCTGGCATCGATGTGTACTTCGACAACGTCGGCGGTGACGTGCTGGAAGCCTGCCTGTTCCGCATGAACCAGGGCGGGCGCATCGCCTGCTGTGGCGCGGTGTCGCAGTACGACGGCGCTGCGCCGCGCCACGGCCCGCGTGGCATCCCGGGGTTGATCGTCACCAAGCGGCTGACCATGCAGGGCTTCATCCTGTATGACTTTGCCGACCAGCAGGCCGAGGCGCTGGCCGCGCTGCAGGGCTGGGTGGACAGTGGCGCGCTGAAGGTGCCTGAGGACATCATTGACGGGCTGGAGAACACGCCGGCGGCGCTGATCGGGCTGCTGGCGGGGGAGAACACCGGCAAGCGCATGGTCAGGCTGTAGCCGCGCTCGCCTGCTGCTCAGCCGGCGCGGCCGGCCACCGGGCTGCTTGGCGCAACCCGGGGCTTGTGCAGGCCGAGTGCCTTGACGGTGAGGTGCTGCGCCAACATCCATGGCGGCATGCGCAGCCAGTGACCCCGCACCAGCAGCGCCGCCAACGCTGCTTGGCGCGCTGTGTTGGCCGGCAGGCCCTGCGGCGGCAGGAATACACGCGACCAGATGGCATCCATCAAGGCCAAGAGGGCCCGTGGTGGCGCCTGGTGCGCCATCGGCTGCGCCAGGCCTGGTGGCACGGGTGTGCCCCAGCTGCGCTGCACCTGGCGCAGTGCATGGAACAGCGGCCGGCCCAGGTCCAGCGCTGCGGCCCTGGGCACCAGCGCGGGCCAGAACCCCGGCTCGGCGCCAAAGTGCCGCAGCAGGATGTCGAGGTCAGACAGATCCCGCAGTGCCGAGCCCATGTCGTCGTTCATGAACAGATGGGTCATGCCGTGAAGCACCATGTCCAGCGGTGCCAGCGTGTGCAGCAGCCGGCTGCCCGCCAGCGGCCTGGCGGCAGCGGTCAGCAGCGCCGGGTCGGGCCGCAGCCGGGCGGTTTCAGGCAGGATGTTGTGGTGCAGGTCCAGCACGGTGCCGCGCTGCACATGCTGCATCGGTGGCAGTTCGTGCATCCATTGGCGGTAGTCGCGCTGGTTGTAGGCCGATGCGTCGGTGCCCATCCCGCCGTGGATGGTGAGCAGCGATTCGGCCCGCGCCAGGTGTGATTTGGGCACCAGGATGTCGATGTCCGAAAACACCCGGCCCTGGGCCACCGGCAGACCGGCCAGCACGTAGGCCGCGCCCTTGAGCAGCAGCACCGGCGCGCCCAGATCGGCCAGCGCATGGTCGATGAAGCGGGCTTCGCGCTCGATCTGCAGCTGCTGCGCCCGGCCCACGCGCAGGGCCGCTGCCAGGTGGCCGGCCATGCCGCTTGGCACCGGCATGGGCGATGCCAGGCCCTGCAGCCTGCCGGCCAGGCGGCCCAGCAGCCCGGACCCACGGGCTTGCTGGAACAGCGTGGTCCACTGCGCAGCGGTCAATGTCGCCAGGCTCTGCGGGGCGCAAAGGGCCTGCAGGAGCAGGCAGCCGGCAGCGCCTTCGGGGTGATCGCCGCTCATGCGGGGATCTGCAGGTTGCCGTCGGCCAGGCGTGCAAACAGATCGATGGCCTCGGGCAGGCTGCTGTATTCGAAGCTCAGGCACTGGCTGCGGTCGACCACGGCGGCCAGCAGGTCGAAGCCCTCTTCGCCAAAGACGTCATAGTTGAAGGCGTTCTGGACCAAGTGCATCAACGTGCGTGCGCGGGCCACCGGCGCCAAGCGGGCAGGCGCACCGGCGCGGTAGCTCGGCAGCACCACCCAGCCTGGCAGGGCGCGCTGCCGGGCTTGCCGCACAGCCGGCTCGGGTGCGGCAAAGTGCGCCACCACGCCCTTGCTGGTTTCCTGCACGCGGGAGCCGAACTGCAGCTGCGGCACCAGCGTCTGCAGCACGCCGATTCAGTCGGCGGCGCGGCGCGGTTGCAGGGCGTGCACCGGCATGCAGACGGGCGAGCATGCATTTGCCCGTTGAGCAACCTTCGGTGCCGGCCCTTGCTGGCCACCATCGTGGCGGCAAGGCCAAGGCCGTGGGGTCGTTCAGGGCTTGTCACGCGAACACACGTCGCGGGCCGGCGCATGCGAAGCACCGCCGCCGCGCCTCGCGTGCCAAGCCCTGCCCGCCCCCACAACCTCGGCCTTGCGGGCGCCACCGTGGACAACGACGCACAAGCCCGTGCGAATCGCCAGCAGGGCGCATGCACTGCTGGCACCGAACCTCCTGAAGACGCCTGCCGACGCCACAGCCCTGCCGCCGCGCCGCCGCGCCGCCAGGCGCCTGGGATGCGCTCGGGCACTTCAGGCGCCAGGAGGTCCTTCGGCTGGCTCATCACCAGCAGCAGCCGGTGCGTCGGGCAGCAAACGCAGGAACTGCTCGAAATCGGCACGCTGTCCCAAGGGACCTCCGGCCTTCAAGTCGTCCAGGGTCATCACCGCAGCCATCTGCTCGGCGGCGGCGCTGGCGACGAACTGGTTCACCGGGATCTGGTCGCGCTCGGCGAGTTTCTTGATCTTTTGTTGAACCGAGTTGGGTGGGCGGATGGTCAAGGCGCTCAGCATGGGCCCCGAGTCAGGTTCAGACCGTTATTCGTCCGCCGTGCCCTCCCCCCGAAGCAGCGCCAGCATCGTCGCCGCGTCCATCACGGCACCCGTGCCACCGCCGTCCTGGCCCGCCAGCACGCCGTCGGCCAGCGCGCGCTTGTGGTGGTGCAGCTTGACGATGCGCTCTTCGATCGAGCCCTGCGTCACCAGCCGGTACACGGTCACCGGCCGCTGCTGGCCGATGCGGTGGGCGCGGCCGCTGGCCTGGTCTTCGGCGGCGGGGTTCCACCACGGGTCGGCAATGATCACGTAGTCGGCCATGGTCAGGTTCAGGCCGAAGCCACCGGCCTTCAGGCTGATCAGGAAGAAGTCGCCGTCACCGGCCTGGAAGGCGTTCACGCGCTGGGTGCGCTGGGCCATCGGCGTGCTGCCGTCCAGGTATTGGTGGCGCAGGCCGGCGGCGTCGAGCCGGTCACGCAGCAGGGCCAGAAAGTCGGTGAACTGGCTGAACACCAGGGCTTTGTGGCGACCGGCCACCAGTTCGAGCGCCAGGCGTTCGAACTCCTGCACCTTGGCGCCCACCAGGCCCAGCTCGGGCGCCACCAGGCGTGGGTCGCAGGCGGCGCGGCGCAGCCGGGTCAGCGCCGCCAGGATGTGCATCTGCGCCTGGCCGGGCGCAGCGCCAGCGCCGCCTGCCATGGCCTGCTGCACGCTGTCTTCGGCCTGCTGGCGCAGGGCTTCGAGCAAGGCGCGCTCTTTGCTGCCGGGCACCACCTCGTGCACGATCTCGGTGCGCGGCGGCAAATCCGCCAGCACCTCGGCCTTGGTGCGGCGCAGCAGGAACGGAGCCACCAGGCGGCGCAGGCGGCGGCTGGCCTGCGGGGCGGGTTCGGGGGCGATCCGGCCGGCGAAACGCAGATGGAACCGCACGGCGCGGGCCAGCACCCCCGGGGTGGCAAAGCCCAACAACGGCCACAGCTCACCCAGCCGGATGTCCACCGGAGTGCAGGTCCGGG
>JANNMP010000097.1:0-2378 GCA_031398015.1 Burkholderiaceae bacterium | reverse complement strand
CAAAGCGGCATCCAGCCGCCGGCCAGCGTGCCCGATGTCTACGCGGTGCTGCCCGATGCCGCCGCGCTGCCGCAGGCCATGGCCACGGCCGAAGCGCTGCGTGCGGCCGGCGTGGCGGTGCTGATGCATGCGGGCGGCGCTGCCGGACTGGGCGGCATGAAGAGCCAGTTCAAGAAGAAGGCCGATGCCAGTGGTGCGCGCTTTGCGCTGGTCTTCGGCGCCGATGAACTGGCGCAGGGCATGGTGGCCGTCAAGCCGCTGCGCGACGCCGCGCTGCCCCAGGTGCTGCGCCCGCTGGCCGATGTGGCCACCTGGGCCGCCGGGTTGCGCAACGCATAATCCGCGCTTCGATTTCAGGGCACAGGCAACAGGCGCTTCATGGCGAATTCACTCGATCTGCAAGAGCAGGAACAACTCGACGACTTGAAGGCATTCTGGAAGCGGCGTGGCAACCTGATCACCTGGATCATCACCGCCGTGCTGCTGGCATTTGCCGCCTGGAACGGCTGGAACTGGTACCAGCGTGGCCAAGCCACCCAGGCCGGCGCGATGTTCGACGCACTTGACGCCGCCGCCACCGCCGGTGACGCCGACAAGGCCGGCCGCGTGTTCAATGACATGAAAGACCGCTACGCCCGCGCCGCGCTCACCCAGCAGGCCGGGTTGATGGCCGCGCGCCTGCAGTACGACAAAGGCCAGCCCGACGCCGCAAAGGCCAGCCTGGGCTGGGTGGCCGAGAACGCGGTTGAAGATGAATACCGCAGCATTGCCCGCCTGCGCCTGGCCGGCGTGCTGCTCGACGCCAAGGACTATCCAGCCGCGCTGAAAGCGCTGGACGGCGCCACCGCCAGGGACTTTGCCGGCCTGGTGGCCGACCGCCGGGGCGATGTGCTGCTGGCCCAGGGCCAGAAGGACCAAGCCCGCAAGGCCTACCAGGCAGCGTACGCGGCCATGGACGACAAGACCGACTACCGCCGGCTGGTCGAAGTCAAGCTGATTGCGCTGGCCGCACCGCCCGTGCCGGTGGCCGCTGCGGCATCCGGGGCTGCCAAGTGACGGCGCTCCGCTGGGGTGGCGCCAGCGCCGCGTTGTGCCTGGGCTTGTTGTTGGCAGGCTGTGCCGCCGACAAACCCAAACCCACGCCGCTGGAGCCGGTCAGCGCGCAGATTGCCGGGCGCCAGGTGTGGCAGGCCAAGCTGGATTCGGTGCGCTTCCCGCTGGCGGTGGCGGTGCGTGGCGGCCAGTTCACCGTGGCTGGCAGTGACGGCACCGTGCTGGCGCTGGATGCGCAAAGCGGCCGTGAGCTGTGGCGTGGCCAGGCCGGTGCCAGGCTGTCGGCCGGTGTGGGCAGCGACGGCCGGCGCGCAGCGGTGGTCACCACCGACAACGAGCTGGTGGTGCTGGACCAAGGCGCCAAGCTCTGGAGCACGCGCCTGGCATCACGCACCAGCACCGCGCCGCTGGTGGCCGGTGAGCGGGTGTTTGTGCTGGGCGTGGACCGGGCGGTGCATGCCTTTGACGCCATCGACGGCCGCCGCCTGTGGACCGTGCAGCGCCCCGGCGAGGCCTTGACGCTGGCCCAGCCCGGTGTGCTGGCAGCGCACAAGAACACCCTGGTGGCCGGCATCGGCGCGCTGATGACTGGCATCGACCCCACCACTGGCAGCGTGCGCTGGGAGGTGCCCATCACCTCACCACGCGGCACCAATGAGGTCGAGCGCCTGAACGACCTGGTGGGCCCGGTACTGCGCGTCGGTGACCAGCTCTGCGCGCGCGCCTTCCAGACGGCGGTGGGCTGCGTCGCCGTGGCCGGCCCCGACCGCGCCAGCCTGCGCTGGAGCCGCCTGGCCGGTGGCCAGCAGGCGGTGGGCGGCGATGCCGATTTCGTCTTCGGCGCCGATGGCTCTGACCGGCTCAGCGCCTGGAAGGCCAGCGGCGGTGAGCTGGCCTGGAGCAATGAGCGCTTGCTGTACCGCAACCTGAGCGCGCCGCTGGCGGCCGGCAAGACGGTGCTGTTTGGCGATGTCGAAGGCCAGGTGCACTTCTTGAACCGCAACGACGGCAAGACGCTGCTGCGCCTGGCCACCGACGGCTCACCCGTGGTGGCGCAGCCGGTGCTGGCCGGCAGCACCATGCTGGTGGTCACCCGCAATGGGGGTCTGTTCGCGTTCCGCCCCGAATGACGGCGGGCCCGGGCAGCGTGATGATGGCGGAGTTGCGTTATGAGCACAACTAAGTGGCGTCCGGCCAGGTGAGACGTGATCGCTTGATGCAAGCTTCACCTAAATGACAAGAATTCTTTGGAGCTACCTGCAATGACATCAAATTCACGCCGCAACTTCCTCATTGGCAGCGGCGCCGCTATCACGTTGCTGAAC
>JANNMP010000061.1:0-10931 GCA_031398015.1 Burkholderiaceae bacterium | reverse complement strand
GGCCTTGCCGTGGGTGGCGCTGGCCCAGGTGCAACTGGGTGTGTTGCTGGTGGCGGTGGCGGCATGCTTTCCGGTGCAGATTCCGCGCACCCGCTATTTCATCGGTGTCACCGATGTGTTCGTGTTTGCGCTGCTGGCGCTGCACGGTGCACCCGCAGCCGTGCTGGCCGCCGGTGCCGAAGGCCTGGTGGGTGCCTGGCGCAGCAGCCAGCGCCTGACCAGCCGCATCAGCACACCGGCTGCCGGCAGCCTGGCGATGGCCGCCAGCGGCCAGGCCTACGGCCTGCTGCAACAAGCGCTGGTCGGCCAAGGCGTCGGCAGCCACGGCGCGATGCTGGCCGCGCTGTGCACCGTGGGTCTGCTGTACTTCTGCTGCAACACATTGCCGCTGCTGGCGGTGGTGGCGGCCAAGAACAACAAGCCACTGTCACTGCGTGACTGGGCCCAGAGCTACGGCTGGCTGGCCGCCATCAGCCTGGCGTCGGCCATGCTGGCGGGCCTGCTGGTGATGAACTCGCGCCAGTTCGGCCTGGTGGTGATCGTGGTTGCGGTGGCAGTGACAGCGGCGGTGGTGGCATTGATGACGCTGAGCCTGCGCCGCCATGAGGCCGACCGCGCCGCGCAAGAGGCGCGCCTGGCCGAGGCCCAGCGCGAGGCCCAGCTCAACCAGCAGCGCTTCACCGCCGCCTTCACCCATGCGGCGGTGGGCATGGCCATCGTGCGCACCGACGGCCTGACCCAGCAGGTCAACCAGGCGCTGTGCCGGTTGCTGGGCCAGCCCAGCGCGGCACTGCTGCAGCGCCTCTTCACCGACGTGCTGCACCCGGGTGATGCAGCGCTGTTCCGCCGCCGCGTCGAGGCGCTGGCGCAGTCCCCAAACGCTGCCCCAAACGCTGCCCCACCCGCTGCGCCGCAAGGCCCGGGCAACGCAGGCGATGCCCTTGACGGCAACGCCTTCTCGATGGAGCTGCGCTGCCGCGATGGCAGCGGGCAGGATTTGTGGGTGGCCCTGCACTGCAGCCACTTCATCGACCCGGCCGACGCTCTGCCGGGCCTGATCTACCAGTTGCACGACATCACCTCGCGCCGGCTGGCCGAAGACCGGCTGCACCACACCGCCTACCACGACAGCCTCACCGACCTGGCCAACCGCAGCTGCTTCATCGAGCGCCTGGCGGTGGCGGTGGACGCCAGCGGCACCGATGCCGAGCACGGCTTCGGCGTGCTGTTCCTCGACCTGGACCGTTTCAAGATCGTCAACGACAGCCTGGGCCACAGCGCTGGCAACCAGTTGCTGCGCGAGGTGGCACGGCGCCTGGCCGACAGCGTGCGCCCGGGTGACCTGGTGGCGCGCCTGGGCGGTGATGAATTCGCCGTGCTGGCCGAGCGCCTGGACAACCCCGGCGCCGCGCTGGCGCTGGCCCAGCGGCTGCTGCTGGCGTTGCAGCAACCGCTGCTGATCCACGGCACCGAGGTGCAGCCCGGCGCCAGCATCGGCATCACCTTCAGCGACCTGGGCTACCGCACGGCCGACGAAATCCTGCGTGATGCCGACCTGGCGATGTATGCCGCCAAGGCCGGCGGGCGCTCACGCGTGGCGCTGTTCGACCACAGCATGCATGAGCGCATGGCCGAGAAGCTCAAGCTCGAAGGCGAGCTGCGCCGCGCCATCGGTGAAGGCCAGCTGAGCGTGGTCTACCAGCCGCTGTTCGACCTGGAGCCGTACCGGCTGTCGGGCTTCGAGGCGCTGGCACGCTGGGAGCACCCAGAGCGTGGGCCGATCAGCCCGACGGTGTTCATTGCGCTGGCCGAAGAGAGCGGCCACATCGAGGCGCTGACACACTGGGTCATCAACCAGGCGGTGGGCCAGCTGGTGGCCTGGCGGATCGGCCACCCGCAGCTGGCCGGGGGCGGCGCTGCGGTGGACATGCATGTGAACATCTCGGGCCGTGACCTGGCCAATGCCAACCTGGTGCCTGTTGTGCGCGATGTGTTGCAGCAGCATGGCCTGCCGGCGCAGTGCCTGACGCTGGAGATCACCGAGACCACGCTGATGGGCAAGCTCGAGACCGCGCTGGACACCCTGGCGGCGCTGCGCAAGGTGGGCGTGCGCTTCTCGATCGACGACTTCGGCACCGGTTATTCGTCACTGGCCTATCTGAGCACGCTGCCCATCGACAGCCTGAAGATCGACCGCAGCTTCGTGATGGGCATGAGCCAGGCGCCGCAGAACGTGGAGATCGTGCGCGCGGTGATCAACCTGGGCCAGTCACTGGGCAAGAAGGTGATTGCCGAGGGCATCGAGACGCTGGCCCAGCTGGCCACGCTCAAGGGCCTGGGCGTGCAGGTGGGCCAGGGCTACCTGCTGTCGCGCCCGCTGCGGCCCGAGCAGGTGGGTGCGCTGCTGGGCCACAAGGTCAGCGAGCCGGTCTGACCGGCCACACGCCGGCCACACGCCGCCCACACGCGGGCAACGCACCCGCCCGCAGCGTGCCGAAGTGCACGCAGCACGGCGCGATGACAGGGCGAACACCCACGGACAGCGGCCACGGCGTTGGTGAGACTGCGCCGTGCCGGCCCACAGCGCCGGTGCGTCCAAACACGACACGAGGAGAGTTCCATGGTCCGACGCCCCCTGGCCACAGCCCTGCTGCTGCTGGCGATCAGCCCCTTCACCGCCAGCCTGTGCCAGGCCCAGGCGGCCAGCGCGCCGGCCGCTGCCGCACCTGCTGCAACGGCACCCGCCGCTGCAGCGGCCGATGCCAGCGAAGGCAAGGTGGCCTACTACGGCCGCAAGTTTGCCGGCCGCAAGACCGCCAGCGGCGAGCGCTTCAACCCCCAGGCCATGACCATGGCGCACAAGACCCTGCCCTTCGGCACCCGGGTGAAGGTGACCAATCTGCAGACCAACAAGAGCGTGGTGGTGCGGGTCAATGACCGCGGGCCGACCACGCCCGACCGCATCGGCGACGTGTCGCAGGCCGCAGCGGCCAAGCTGCGCATGTTGCGCTCGGGTGTGGTCAACGCCAGGCTGGAGGTGGTGGGTCAGCCCAAGGGCAAGTGAACTGGTGCGGCCCGCGCAGTTTGCGCGGGCCCGCCCAGCCCCAGCCGCTGCCGAATGCCGAACGCTGGCCAGGCCATCACCTCGGCCGCCAAGGCCCGGGCGACTTGGTGCGGCTGGCCTGCCGGCAAGGTCAGCACCTTGGGCAGGCCATGCCAGTCGCCTGCGTCCTGCGCCACGGCCACGAACAGCGTGCGTTCGGGCGCCAGACGCAGGCAGGTGTCGATCTCCCAGCGCAGGGCCTCGGAGCCGACGCTGAGGTCGAACACGATCAGGTCGCTGCCTTGCACCAGCAGTTCCACCGTCTGCTGCCAGATCGCGTCGTCGGTGCGCACCAGCGTCATCATCGGCGCCATCTGGCGCGGTGCTGCGAACCAGGTGCCGGCATGCGCGACCCGGCGCGCCAGGCGCGCAAAATCCGCCACCGAGACCACCCGCTGCGCACGCCGCAGCGCAACGCCGATGCTGGCCAGCAACGGCAGCACAGCCGCCGCAGCCCAGAGCCACAGGAAGAACGCGCCCGGCAGATCGGTCCAGGGGCTGTCGACCCAGCGCGCCGGCGCGGCCGCCGAGCCAGTGCGCACCGGGCCGTCGCTCACCCGCACATGGCCCAGCAACGCCGCGAACAGCGCAAATGGCAGCGCCACCAGCACTGCCTGCAGCCGGTCGGACCACGGCAGACGCACTGCGCGGAAGCGGCTGTCGTCGAGCACGAACAGCCGTGCGCAGTGGCCCAGGCCGCGGCGGATGGCGGCGCCCACGGCCCGGTTCGCCGGCTGATGCCCGAACTTGCGCAGGAACAGCACCCGCCGCTTGCGGCCTTGCGCAAACAGCCAGATCGCGCCAGCGACAAGGGCGAGGCCGGTCAGCTGCAGCGCGTTTTCCAGCGACAGGCCGAACACCACGCCGTCACGGCCCAGGCGCTGCTGCATGCGCTCGGCGAACACGACCAGCAGCAAGGCGGTGGCCACCAGCGCCCAGCAGACGACCTTGGCGGCGCCTTGCATCGCTGCCAGCAGGCGGTCGTCCCAAGGCAGGCGGGGCGGGCTCATCAGGCAACCTCCGTGCTTCGCACTGCGGTATATGAGCCCTTCGGGCGGCCGGGCGGGCTCACTGGTGCACCCTCACGCTTCGCGTGGTCCCGCCAAGCGGGACGCGAGCGCTCCCTTCGGGCGGCCGTGCGGGAGCGCTCATGGCGCGGGCATCGGCAGCACGCTGCGCCGGAACGGCGGACAGACCTCGGCCCAGGTCGGCAGCGCGGCGGCCCAGGGGGTGGGCACCTGGTCGAGCTCGTACATCGTCGAGGCCACCGTGCCTTCCCGCAACCGCAGTTGCGCGTCGATCTGCGGCGGCAGCTGCCACGCGCCAGTCGCCACCAGCCACAGACCCAGCAGCAGGTTGATCAGCACATGCAGCAGCAGGCAGGCGACGACGAAGATGGCCACCAGCGGCACGGCGCGCCAGCGCGGTGAGTGCCAGGCGCGCAGCGCCACCGCCGTGGCCAGCCAGGGCAGCCCTGCCCACAGCAGCGCCGAACTGCCGGCAGCAGCGCCGGCAGCAGCACCGGCAAGCAGCAGCGCCGGCCAGAACATCAGGCCGGCGCGCAGCGCAGCCCAGCGCGTGCCATCGACGATGCCCAAGGCCAGGGCGCTGGCGACGGCGAACAGCGCGGCCCAGGGCCACAGCAGCCAGAACATGACGCCAGGGCGCGTGCCGAGTTCGCCTGCACCGTCGAACCAGAGCATGAAGGCACCGGTGCACAGGCCCAGGTGTTCATTGACATAGCGGTATCGGCGCAGCGGCGTGCCGTCGCGGCTGCGTTCGGTGCGCTCCAGCGTCAGGCGCGCGCTGGTCACGCCGAACGGGAAGTTGTGCATGTCCATCTGGGCCACGGTCAGCCCGGCGGGGTCGATCAGCGTGTAGGTGGTGCCGAAGAACACCGCGCTGGCGCAAGCCAGGCCTGGCCGCGCGGTCTCGGTGGGCAACGCAGCCTGGGCCGCGCTGCCCAGCCGGTGGGCCGACGGCAGCACCAACCCGGGCACTGGCAGCACGCTGCGGAACCAGGGTGTGGCAGCCGGCAGCAGCCAGGCCGCCAGCGCCGACAGCAGCAGCGACAGCAGCAGCGCTGCAGCCAGAACGGCCAGCAACTGGCGGCCCGACACACGTTGCCCGCCGTCCGGGGCCCCGACACCGCAAACGTCTGCCCTCGCTGTGCTCATGTGGTCGGCGCGCGTGTGGTGCGGCGTGGTGCGCGGGCGCGTTGCCTCAGCAGGTGCCGAAGCTGATCCCCAGCGCCCGCAGGTGGCGCCGGTAGGCGGCCGCGCTGCGGTCGGCGGCGCTGTGCAGCTCTTGCACCGGCGCGGTCTCGCTGATCGGCAGGCGCTTGGGGCTTTGTGACTCCAGCACCGGCTGGTCCTGCATGAAGATGGTGTGCTGAAACGTCTGCAGCGTGGCCTCGGATGACACGAAGTCGTTCATCGCCAGGCGGAACCAGACCCGGCTGCGCTCGGCCGACAGCGGGCAGATGAACAACGCGATCGACTCGCGGAAGTCGGCCAGCGCCACACTGCCCTGCTCGGGCAGCTTGGTGAGTACCGCCGTGTACGGCGCGTTGACCTCATAGGTGTACTGCACCACCGCGCCAGTCTGGGCAGACACGCTGCTCTTGGGCTGCCAGGCCATGCACTGGGTGGCCAGAAAGCCGGTGGGCGTGTCCTGCACCTGGTAGGGCGGCACGGCGGTGTGCGCCCGGTCACCCAGCCAGTGTTCATGCACAAAGCCGAAGTGCGCCAGGTCGAGAAAATTCTCGACGATGCGCGGTGCGCTGGTGGCCACGTCATACGGGCCGCAGTTCAGCTTGCGCAGGCGCGCTTCATGTTCGGCAGCGAAGGCCGGCGGTGCCGGTTCTCCGGCCTCTGCCAGCCGCACCCACAACAGCCCATAACGCTCCAGGCACGCGTGCACCGTGGCGCGGTGCGTGGCCGGCGGTGCAAAGCCGGGCAAGGCCGGCACCTGCAGCACCTGGCCGCTGCTGCCGAAGCGCCAGCCGTGGTACGGGCATTCAAGCTGGCCGTCGCGTACACAGCCCAGTGACAACCGCGCACCCCGATGCGGGCAACGGTCAGCCCATGCCATCACCGCGCCGCTGCCGTCGCGCCACAACACCAGCGGCTGGTCCAGCAGCGTCACCACCAGCGGCGTGTCGCCCAGCGCGCTGGCCAGCGCCACCGGGTGCCAGTGCCGGTGCTCCACCGGCAGCGGCACCACCGGCGTGCCTGGCATCACTTGCCTGACGGCGGCTTGCCCTCGACGCCCTTCAAGTAGAAGTCGACCTTGCTTTTCCAGGCGTCGTCGCCGGCCACGTCCTTGGCCAGCACTTGCTTGCCGGTGTTGTCCGACAGCGGGCCCTTGAAGATGGCCAGCGTGCCGTCTTTCAGGCCGGCCTTGGCGGCCTCGACCTTGGCGCGGATCGGCTCGGGCACGGTGTCGGGCACCTTGATGAAGTCATTCATGCCTTCCTTGGTGCCCCATTTGGTGTCGCCGCTGGCCCAGGTCTTGTTGAGCACGTCGTTGACCACCCGCTCGTAGTACACGCCCCAGTTCAGCACCGCCGAACCGAGGTGGGCCTTGGGTGCTGCCGCGCTCATGTCGCTGTCCCAGCCAAAGGCGTACTTGCCGGCCTTCTCGGCGGCCTGCAGCGCGGCGGTGGAATCGGTGTTCTGCAGCAGCACATCGGCGCCGCCGTTCATCAGCGTGGTGGCGGCTTCGCTTTCCTTGGGCGGGTCGAACCAGGTGTTGACCCACACCACCTTCAACTTCACTGCGGGGTTCACGCTCTGCGCACCCAGCAAGTAGGCATTGATGTTGCGCATCACCTCAGGGATGGGGAAGCTGGCGACGAAGCCCAGGGTGTTGCTCTTGGTCATGCCGCCGGCCACGATGCCGGCCATGTAGGCGTCTTCATAGAAGCGCGCCTCGTACACGCGCAGGTTGGGCGCGGTCTTGAAGCCGGTGGCATGTTCGAAGTAGACCTCGGGGTGGTCTTTGGCCACCTTGGCCATCGCGTCACCATAGCCAAAGCTGGTGGCAAAGATCACCTTGTTGCCCTGGGCCACCAGGTCGCGGATCACACGCTCCGCATCGGGGCCCTCGGGCACCTTCTCGACAAAGCTGGTCTTAATCTTGTCGCCGAACTTGGCCTCGATGGCCTTGCGGCCGTTGTCGTGTGCAAAGGTCCAGCCGGCGTCGCCGACCGGGCCGATGTAGATGAAGGCCAGCTTCAGCGGGTCAGCCGCCGGGGGCGCTGGCGCGGCCGATGCCGGCGCGGCCGCAGCCGGTGGCGGCGGCTCGTCCTTCTTGCCGCAGCCGGCCAGCAGCGCGGCTGCGCTCAGGGTGCACAGGGCGGCCAGCTGCATCAGCCGGCGCTTGGAACGGTCAGTCATGTTGACTCCAGGTGGGGACAGTGAAAACGGGCAATGGCGCGGTGGGCATTGTGATCAACCACCAGGGGTGAATGGCTTGCCCAGTGAGGCCGGCATGTTGGTGCGCAGCCACAGCGGGTTGCGCGAGATCAGCACCAGCACCACGATGGTGGCCAGGTACGGCAGCATGCTCAGGAACTGGCTGGGCACCTGCACGCCCAGGCCTTGCAGGTGCAGCTGCAGCATGGTGACGCCGCCGAACAAGTACGCCCCGGCCAGCACGCGCAGCGGCCGCCAGGTGGCAAACACGGTCAGGGCCAGCGCAATCCAGCCGCGCCCTGCCACCATGCCCTCCACCCACAGCGGCGTGTACACCGCCGACAGGTAGGCGCCGGCCACACCACACAGCGCACCACCGGCGGCCACGGCCGCCAGCCGCAGCAGGCGAACGCGATAACCCAATGCATGTGCGGACTCAGGCGATTCGCCCACCGCGCGCAGCACCAGGCCGGCGCGGGTGCGGTCAAAAAACCAGGCCGCTGCCAGCACCGCCAGCAAGGTGGCGTAGACCATCGGGTGGTGGCGGAACAGCGCCGGCCCGAAGAACGGAATGTCACCCAGCAGCGGCAGTGCATGGTTGACCGGTGCGCCCAGCTTCTGCCCGACATAGGGCACACCCACGAACGCGGTGAAGCCGCCGCCGAACAGGCTGACCGCCAGGCCGGTGGCGTACTGGTTGGCGTTGACCCAGATCACCAGCCAGCCAAAGATGATTGCCAGCAGCGCGGCCGCGCCGGCGCCGGCGGCCATCGCCAGCACCGTGCTGCCGCTGTGGAAGGCCACCGCAAAGCCGCTGACCGCGCCCATCAGCAACATGCCCTCTGCGCCCAGGTTCAGCACGCCGGCCTTCTCGTTGATCAGCAGGCCCAGGCCGGCGATGGCCAGCGGTGTGCCAGAGGCCAGCATCGCGGCGATCAACAACGCGGTTTCATTCATGCTGCAGCCCCCGTCGTGGCCGCCGCCGTGCTGCGCGGCGTGCGCGCCACCCAGCGCAGACGATGGTGGATCAATGTGTCGCAGGCCAGCAATGAAAACAGCAGCACGCCCTGGAACACGCCGCTCAGTGCCGCCGGCAGGCCCACGCGCGATTGCGCCAGCTCACCACCGATCAGGAACATCGACAACAGCACGCTGCCGAACACGCAGCCCAGCGGGTGCAGCCGGCCGACGAAGGCCACGATGATGGCGGTGAAGCCGTAGTTGTTGGAGACGTAGGGCGTCAACTGCCCCATCGGCCCGGTGACTTCAAACGCGCCAGCCACGCCGGCCAAGGCGCCCGAGGTGAGCAGCGCCGTCCACAGCGCACGCCGGGTGGAGAAGCCGGCATAACGCGCCGCTGCAGGGGCCAGCCCGCCCACCTGCATCTGCCAGCCCAGGTAGACGCGGGCCATGAACAACCACATGCCGGCGGCCGCCAGCAGCGCCAGCACAAAGCCCCAGTGCAGGCGCATGCCCGCGATGATGCGCGGCATGGCCGCACCATCGGCAAAGGCCACGCTTTGCGGAAAGTTGAAGCCCTTGGGGTCTTTCCAGGGCCCGAACACCAGCCAGCTCAGCAGCAGGTTGGCCACGTAGACCAGCATCAGGCTGACCAGGATTTCATTGGCGTTGAAGCGGTCACGCAGCAGCGCCACGATGGCCGCCCAGGCGGCGCCACCCAGCGCGCCGGCGGCCACCGCCAGCGGCACAAACGCCCAGCGGTTGATGCCGGGCTGGTGCTCGGTGAGCCACAGCGCCAGGCCACCGGCGGTGATGGCGCCCAGCAGGTACTGGCCTTCGGCGCCGATGTTCCACACGTTCGATCTGAAGCACAGCGCCAGGCCCAGGCTGCACAGGATCAGCGGTGTGGCCTTGAGGCCCAGCTCGGTGAGCGAGCGCCTGCCGTTGAACGGCTCGATCAGGAACACCGCCAGGCTTTTGACCGGGTCTTTGCCGAGCGCCAGAAACAGGAGGGTGGCCACCACGATGGTGATGGCCAACGACAGCACCGGTGAGCCCCAGGCAAACAGCCGTGACGGCGCGGGGCGGGGCTCAAGCCGCAGCATGCTTGGCCTCCTTGGCTGCCCCAACCGCAGCCGCAGCCACAGCCGAACCCGGCCACAGGCCCGACATCCATTCACCGACCATCGCCACCGTGGCCTCGGCCACCGGCACGCTGGGCGACAGCCGGCCCTGCGCGATGACCAGCAGCCGGTCGCTGATCTGAAACAGTTCGTCCAGCTCTTCACTGACCACCAGCACCGCGCAGCCGCCATCGCGCAACTGCAGCAAGGCACTGCGGATCTGCGCCGCCGCGCCCACGTCCACACCCCAGGTGGGCTGGCTGACGATCAGCAGCTTTGGCTTGGCATCGATCTCGCGGCCGACGATGAACTTCTGCAGGTTGCCACCCGACAGGCTCTTGGCCAGCGCGGCCGGGCCGCCGGCCTTGACGTTGTAGCGCGTGATCAATGCCGTGGCCAGTTGCCGCACGGCAGCGGTGTTGATCCAGCCGCGTGGCGACACCGCTTCGGTGCGCGTCAGCAAGGTGTTGTCGGCCAGTGACATGCCGGGCACGGCGCCGCGGCCCAGCCGCTCTTCGGGCACGAAGTGCAGGCCCGCCCGGCGGCGCTGGCGCGGTGGCGCGCCAGCGATGTCGTGCCCGAACAGCGTGATGCTGCCGGGCGCGGCACGCTGGTCTTCACCCGACAGCGCGGCCATCAGCTCTTGCTGGCCGTTGCCCGAGACGCCGGCAATGCCGACCACCTCACCGGCGCGCACTTGCAACGCAATGTCTTGCAGCGTGGTGCCGAAGGGGCTGCGCTTGGGCAAGCCCAGGCCCTGCACCGCCAGCACCACCGCGCCGGGCTGGGCCGGGCGGTGCGCCAGCTCGGGCGGGGCGCTGCCGATCATCAGCGTGGACAGGCTGGCATTGGTCTCGCGCGACGGGTCGACCTCACCCGTCACCCTGCCACCACGCAACACCGTGCAGTGGTGGCACAGCGCACGGATTTCATCGAGCTTGTGGCTGATGTAGAGGATGCTGCAACCCTGCGCCGACAACTGGCGCAGCGTGACGAAGAGCTTGTCCACCGCCTGCGGCGTCAACACCGAAGTGGGCTCGTCCAGGATCAGCAACTGCGGCTTGGTGAGCAGCGCGCGCACGATTTCCACCCGCTGGCGTTCACCGACGCTGAGTGTGTGCACCGGGCGCTGCGGGTCCACGTCGAGGCCGTATGCCTGGGCCACGCTGCGGATGCGCTGCGTCACCTCGGGCAGGCGCATCGCCTTGTCCAGGCCCAGCCACACGTTCTCGGCCGCGCTCAGGGTGTCGAACAACGAGAAGTGCTGGAACACCATCGCAATGCCCAGGGCCCGCGCCTGCTGCGGGTTGGCGATGACGACCTGCT
>JANNMP010000058.1:0-3145 GCA_031398015.1 Burkholderiaceae bacterium | reverse complement strand
ATCGGCGCCGAACCACAACCGGTAGGAGCGGTTGGCAAACAGCAGTTCGCCCTGCGGCACCGACAGCACCGACACGGATGCGTCCAGCCCTTCCAGCACCGTGGTGAAACGCTCGTGACTGGCCGACAGCTGGTCGCGGATGCGCTTGGCCTCGGTGATGTTGGTCATGCTGGTCATCCAGCCGGTCTGGTGGCCACGCGCGTCGACCAGCGGGCTCACATACATGCGGGCGTCGAACAGCGTGCCGTTCTTGCGCATCACCTTCACCTCGATGCCGCCGGCCGGGCTGCGGCCCTGCAGCTCCTGCTGCAGCAAGCGGCTGTTCTCGTCGATGCGGTCGCCCGGCCAGTAGGGGTAGGGCGGCAGGCGGCCGATCAGCTCATGTTCGGTGAAGCCGGTCATGGCGCAGAAGGCCGGGTTGACATAGGTCACCCGGCCCTCGATGTCCATCGCCCGCATGCCGGTGAGCATGGAGTTCTCCATCGCGCGGCGGAAGTTGGTCTCCTGGAACAGCGCACCCTGGATCTGCGCGCGCCGGCGCACATGGCGCCAGGTGCCCAGCAGCATCCACAGCGTCAGCACCGACAGCGCCACCACCATCCAGAACAAGGTGTTGCCGATCAGGCCCACCGACGTGCGGTAGCCGCTGCCACGCAGCACCAGGCCATTGGCGGCGGGCGCCAGCGGCACGTCATGCAGGATGGCGGCGCGCTGCCGTGCCTCGCCCGGCATCGGCAACACGCTGCTGGCGATGCTGAGCTCACGCTCGTCGATCACCGCAATCGCATGGCGGCGTGTCACCTCGATCGGCACAAAGTGGCGCAGCAGCACGTCGATGGCGTAGTCGGCGACCAGCGCGCCGTTGAACTGGCCTCGCGAGAGCATCGGCACATGCACCTGGAACACCATGGCGCCGTGGCGGTCTTTGAACACGCGGCTGTAGATCGGCTGGCGCAGGTCACGTGCGGCGATGAAGGCCCAGTCGGCCTCGCTGCGGCCGGCTTGTTTGGCCATGGGCGTGGCGCCTGGCGGCACCAGTTCCTCGCGGTCGGCCTGGGCCGAGTGGCGCGCGCGGGTGCCCTGGTCGGCGCCCAGCCACAGGAACTGCGTCACCTCGGGCCGGTCGTTCATGAACGCCGTGGCCTGCGGCGTGAACTCGCTGGCATCCAGTTCGCGGGTGACCAGCTCACGCGCCAAACGCACCAGTTGCTCCTGGTTTTCGATCAGCCGCAGGCGGATTTGCTGCTGCGCGATTTCTGTGTCGCGTTTGACGGCCTCGGTCTCGCGCTCGATCTCCTCGTTGCGCAGGTACCAGAAGGCCGAAATGATCGCCGCCAGAAACAGCAGCACCGACGCCAGCGGGCCCAACGTGGCAAAGCGGTCTTGCCGCGCCGGGCTCTGCCGCCGCCACCAGCGCCCCAGCAGGCGGCGTTGGCCCACGCCAGAGCCCGAGCCGGTGGTCACAGTGGGTGGCTGCGGTGGGGGTTGATCCATGTCCGGGATTATCCCGAGCGCAGCCAGTGCCCAGGTCACGCAACCTGTTCGCTGATGCCCGTTGTGGTTTCCCACAATACGGAATGAACTCGCACTATTTGAAAATCGAAATGCTTTGTGCAACACTGCGCGCCGTTCAAGCCAGGCCCGCCCAAACCCCGAACAACCCACCGACCCGGAACGAGGAGACAGCCGATGTCCGCCATGCCCAACACCCCAGCCGCTGACAGCGTCTTTGACACCGACGCCCAGGAAACCCGTGAATGGCTGGACGCACTGGATGCGGTGATCAGCGCCGAAGGCCCGCAGCGCGCCCACTTCCTGCTGGAAAAGCTGATCGAGGAAGCGCGCCACAACGGCATTGACCGGCCGTTCTCGGCCACCACGCCTTACACCAACACCATCAAACCGATGGACGAAGCGCGCAGCCCGGGCAACCTGGAGCTGGAAGGCCGCTTGCGCGCCTACATGCGCTGGAACGCGATGGCCCTGGTGGTCAAGGCCAACCGGCATGACCCGGCCGATGGCGGTGACCTGGGCGGCCACATCAGCTCGTTTGCGTCACTGGCGCACATGTTTGCGGCCGGCTTCAACCACTTCTGGCATGCCGAGAACGAAGGCCATGGTGGTGACCTGCTCTACATCCAGGGCCACAGCGCGCCCGGCATCTATGCGCGCGCCTTCATGGAAGGCCGGCTGACCGAGGAACAGTTGCTGAACTTCCGCCAGGAGACCGCAGGGCGCGGCATTTCGAGCTACCCGCACCCCAAGCTGATGCCTGAGTTCTGGCAGTTCCCCACCGTGTCGATGGGCCTGGGGCCGTTGATGGCGATCTACCAGGCGCGGTTCCTGAAGTACCTGCATGCACGCGGCAGTGCCGACACCGCCAAGCGCAAGGTCTGGGTGTTCTGCGGCGACGGCGAGATGGACGAGCCCGAAAGCCTGGGCGCAATCGGCCTGGCCGCGCGCGAGAAGCTCGACAACCTGGTCTTCGTCATCAACTGCAACCTGCAGCGGCTCGATGGCCCGGTGCGTGGCAACGGCAAAATCGTGCAAGAGTTGGAAGGCGAGTTCCGTGGCTCGGGCTGGAATGTCATCAAGCTGCTGTGGGGCAGCAACTGGGACCCGTTGCTGGCCAAGGACAAAGACGGCGCCCTGCGCAAGCTGATGATGGACACGCTCGACGGCGACTACCAGGCCTTCAAGGCCAATGACGGCGCCTTCGTGCGCAAGAACTTCTTCGGCCGCTCACCCGCCACGCTGGAGATGGTGGCCAAGATGAGCGACGACGAGGTCTGGGGCCTGCGCCGCGGCGGCCACGATGCGCAGAAGGTGTATGCCGCCTTCCACCGCGCCAACAGCCACAAGGGCCAACCGACGGTGCTGCTGGTCAAGACCGTCAAGGGCTATGGCATGGGCCGGGCCGGTGAGGGCAATAACACTGCCCACCAGACCAAGAAGCTGTCGGACGAGGACGTGCGCTACTTCCGCGACCGCTTCAACATCCCCATCCCCGACAGCGAGCTGCCCAAGATCCCGTTCTACAAGCCGGCCGACGACACGCCGGAGATGCGCTACCTGCACGAGCGCCGCAAGGCCCTGGGCGGCTACCTGCCGCACCGCCGCACCAAGGCCGACGAGCAATTCACGG
>JANNMP010000767.1:0-1615 GCA_031398015.1 Burkholderiaceae bacterium | reverse complement strand
CTCGGCGAGCGGGTAACACTGCTGACCCACTTCGTGGTGCGTGAGGACGCGCAGCAGCTGTTCGGCTTTCTCACCGCCGCCGAGCGCGGCACCTTCCGCCAGCTCATCAAGATCTCCGGCATCGGCCCGCGATTGGCGCTGGGTGTGCTGTCGGGCCTGTCGGTGGCCGAGCTGACCCAGGCGGTGGCGTTGCAACAGGCGGCTCGCCTGGTCAAGGTGCCCGGCGTTGGCAAGAAAACCGCCGAGCGGCTGTTGCTCGAACTCAAGGGCAAGCTGGCGCCCGACCTGGGGCTGCCCGGCGCGGCGATTGCCAGCGACGCCCAGGCCGACATCGTGCAGGCCCTGGTGGCGCTGGGCTACAGCGAGCGCGATGCCGCAGCGGCGCTCAGGCAACTGCCTGCCGAGGTGGGCGTGAGTGACGGCATCAAGCTGGCGATGAAGTCGCTGTCGAAGTAAACCCGGCTGCCGGCGTCTGGCAAACACCGGCTGCTTGCATGGACAATCACTGGATGGGCATCCAGACCGACGACTTTGCAGCAGCGCCCGCCGGCCCCCGGGTGGTCAGCGCGGCGCGCCAGTCACCGCAAGAAGAAGCGCTGGAGCGCGCGCTGCGCCCCAAGCTGCTGGCCGACTACATCGGCCAGGCCAAGGTGCGTGAACAGCTGGCCATCTTCATCGGCGCGGCACGCAAGCGTGACGAGGCGCTTGACCATGTGCTGCTGTTCGGCCCGCCCGGCCTGGGCAAGACCACGTTGTCGCACATCATCGCCGCCGAGCTGGGCGTGAACCTGCGCCAGACCAGCGGCCCGGTGCTGGAGAAGCCCAAAGACCTGGCCGCGCTGCTGACCAACCTGGAGAAGAACGACGTCCTGTTCATCGACGAGATCCACCGCCTGAGCCCGGTGGTCGAAGAGATCCTCTACCCCGCGCTGGAGGACTACCAGATCGACATCATGATCGGCGAGGGCCCGGCCGCACGCAGCATCAAACTCGATCTGCAGCCGTTCACGCTGGTCGGTGCCACCACCCGCGCCGGCATGCTGACCAACCCGTTGCGTGACCGCTTTGGCATCGTGGCGCGGCTGGAGTTCTACAGCCCGGCCGAGCTGGGCACCATCGTGCACCGCTCGGCCGGGTTGCTGAAGGTGCCGATCCAGGCCGAGGGTGCGTTCGAGATCGCGCGCCGCTCACGCGGCACACCGCGCATTGCCAACCGGCTGCTGCGCCGGGTGCGTGACTACGCCGAGGTCAAGGCCGACGGCACCATCACCCGCCACATTGCCGACCTGGCGCTGAAGATGCTGGATGTCGACCCCGAGGGCTTCGACCTGATGGACCGCAAGCTGCTGGAGGCGGTGGTGCACCGCTTTGACGGCGGCCCGGTGGGGCTGGACAACGTGGCCGCCGCCATCGGTGAAGAAGCCGGCACGATCGAGGACGTGATCGAGCCCTACCTGATCATGCAGGGCTTCCTGCAGCGCACGCCGCGCGGGCGCATCGCCACATTGGCGGCCTACCGGCATCTGGGTGTGGCGCCACCGCAATCAGCGGGTGGGCTGTTTGGCGAGTAGGCCGCCGTTGGCCTTTTCGGCTGTGTGTTGGAGGTTCTGCGTTG
>JANNMP010000717.1:0-2720 GCA_031398015.1 Burkholderiaceae bacterium | reverse complement strand
ATCCACCGCCGGGTCAGTCACCTCGCCGTGCACCAGCAGCTTCAGGCCAGCGCGCTGCATTGCCTCCAGCACCGGGTAAATGTTGCGGATGTCGGTGACGCCAGCATCGCTGTTGGTGGTGGCGCCTGCCGGGTAGAGCTTGGCGGCCACCACACCAGCGTCGCCGGCACGCTGGATTTCATCCACCGCCAGGGTGTCGGTCAGGTACAGCGTCATCAGCGGCGTGAAATCCAGCCCCACCGGCACAGCGGCGGCAATGCGCTGGCGGTAGGCCGCTGCAGCGGCTGCGGTGGTGACCGGCGGGCGCAGGTTGGGCATGATGATGGCCCGCGCAAACTGACGTGCGGTGGCGGGCAGCACGGCGGCCATCGCCGCGCCGTCACGCACATGCAAGTGCCAGTCATCGGGCCGGGTGATGGTCAATGTGGACGCCATGCGGCCATTGTCCACGGCACCTGGGCTCGCCCGTGGCTGCGGGCGCGACGCACGGGTTTACCCACCCTGCGGCATTGGCGGTCAAGCGTTGGAGGGTGTGCAGCCACTGGCGCCAAGCAAGGGCCGGTCGGCTGCAGTGGCCCGCCCATTGCGTGGCTGCGGCAGCCTTGCGCTCTGCTGCGCCAGACTTGTGGGGCTGCACCTTTCTAGAATCGCCGTTCCGGCTGTTTTGTTTTGTTCACCCGCTTTCCCCTGAGGAGCACGCATGCTGATGAAATCGATGATGGTTCTGGCCGCCCTGGCCGCCGCTGGTGTTGGCACTGCCCACGCCCAGGACACGCTGAAGAAGATCAAGGACAGCGCCAGCATCGCGCTGGGTGTGCGCGAGTCCTCGGGTGCGTTGTCGTACACCCTGGGTGACGGCAAGTACGCCGGCTTTCACACCGAGATGGCACAGCGCATCGTGGCTGATCTGCAAAAGCAGCTGGGCCTGGCCAAGCTGGAAGTGAAGCTGCAGCCCGTCACCTCGCAGAACCGCATCCCGCTGGTACAGAACGGCACGGTGGACCTGGAGTGCGGCTCCACCACCAACAACGCCACGCGCCAGAAAGACGTGAGCTTTGCAATGACCACCTACATGGAAGAGGTGCGCATCGCGGTGAAGGCCAATTCGGGCATCACGACGATCAACCAGCTCAATGGCAAGACCGTGGCCACCACCACCGGCACCACCTCGGTGCAGACGCTGCGCAAACATGAGCGTGCCGCTGGTGTCGACTTCAAGGAGGTCTTCGGCAAAGACCACGCCGACAGCTTCTTGCTGCTGGACTCGGGCCGTGCCGACGCCTTTGTGATGGACGGCCAGATCCTGGCCGGCAACATCTCCAAGGCCAAGGCCCCGGCTGACTTCAAGATCGTCGGCGAGGTGCTGTCGGTCGAGCCCATCGCCTGCATGATGCGCAAGGACGACCCGGCCTTCAAGAAGGCGGTGGACGACAGCATCGTGGCCCAGATCAAGAGCGGCGAGCTGGCCAAGCTCTATGACAAGTGGTTCATGCAGCCGATCGCGCCGTCGAACACCCGCGTTGGCCTGCCACTGTCTGACGCCACCAAGGCCGCCTGGGCCAACCCGAATGACCGGCCGATGGAAGACTTTGCCAAGAAGTGATGCCGTGGTGCCTGTGACTGCGCCGGGGCAAACCCGCTAGGCCGCAGGCACAAGGCCTGCTTATGCTGTGGGCGGCGCGCATGACGCGCCGTTTTCACATCTGCCGCTGTCGCGGCGGCACAGCAAGGACAAGACGTGGCCTTTTGGGATTGGGAGGTGTTCTGCAAGGACACCGCCACCGGTGATGTGCTCAGCGGTTGCCTGGGCCCCGGTGGCCAGGAGGTGACCTACCTGCAGTGGCTGGGGCAGGCCTGGGGCTGGACATTGAGCGTGTCGGTGCTGGCCTTCATCGTGGCGCTGACCGTGGGCGCGTTGATGGGCATCTTGCGCACCGCACCCCACCGTGGCCTGGTGTTCTTGGGCGACGCCTGGACCGAGGCCTTCCGCAACATCCCGCTGCTGGTGCAGCTGTTCCTGTGGTACCACGTGCTGCCGTCGATCTTCTTGTCGCTGCGCGCCGTGCCGGGCTTTTTGCTGGTGGTGCTGGCGCTGGGTTTCTTCACCTCGGCACGCATTGCCGAGCAGGTGCGCGCCGGCATCATGGCCCTGCCCAAGGGCCAGCGCTATGCCGGCCTGGCAGTGGGCTTCACGCTGCCGCAGACCTACCGCTATGTGCTGCTGCCGATGGCGTTTCGCATCGTCATCCCGCCGTTGACCAGCGAGGCGATGAACATCATCAAGAACTCGTCGGTGGCATTCGCCGTGTCGATTGCCGAACTGACCATGTTTGCGCTGCAGGCCGGGGAAGAAACATCACTGAACGTGCAGATGTACCTGGTCGTCACCGGCCTGTATTTCGTCTCGGCGTTTGCGGTCAACCGCGTCATGCTGGCGGTGGAGCAGCGTGTGCGCATCCCCGGCACGATCGGGGGCAAGTGATGGGCGATACGGTGCGCGATACGGTGCGCGATACGGTGCGCGAACTGGTGCGCGAACTGGTGCGCAAAACGGTGCGCGGGGTGCAACCATGCTGAACCTCGATTTCGGCTTCATGACGGCCGAGGTGCTGTCGAACTTTGTCTTGAAGGGCCTGATCTTGTCAGTGCAACTCACCCTGGTGGCGATGGTCGGTGGCATCGCGCTGGGCACGCTGATCGCGCTGATGCGCCTGTCGGGC
>JANNMP010000704.1:0-2045 GCA_031398015.1 Burkholderiaceae bacterium | reverse complement strand
GTGTGGGTGATCCAGCTGGCGTGTTCGTCAGCGTCCAGGTGGGGCAGGGTGTTGAAAGTCAGCAGCGCCAGGCGTTTGGGGTTGAACGCGAATTCGGTGACGGCGCTGTTGCGGATGCGCAGGTTCAACTCGATGCTGCTGGCCGCCGGTGCGCCCAGCACCCGGGCCACGGCAGTTGAGATCGGCCCGCCGCTGCTGACCACCAGCACGTCGCCGTCAGCCTGCGCGCGCACGCGGGCCAAGGCGTCGTCGATGCCGGCTGCGTAGTCAGCATAGCCGGGCATGCCTTGTGGCTGGCTGCGGCCGTCCATCCAGGCCAGCAGGCCGTCGCGCAAGACACGAAAGTGTTGGCGGTGGCCCTCGGCCGTGTCGGCCTTGGCCAAACCTTGGGGTGCGATGGCGGCGATCACCGCATGGCTGTCGTACTCGTTCAGCCCGGGCAGTTGCTCGGCCGGAAGCGCCTGGCCCAGGCCGTCGGCGATGGCGCTGCAACTCTGCACCTGGCGCTGGAGCGTGCCGGTGTAGACCGCCGCAAAGCGCCTGCCCTTGGCCGCGAAGTACGCGCCCAGCCGCTGGCACTGCAGCGCGCCCAGCGGGCTCAGCTGGTCGTAGTTGCTGCTGCCGAATGAGGCTTGCCCGTGGCGCACCAAATAGAGGGTTCCCATGCGGCGAGATTGTGGCCAGCGGCCTGCATCGGTTTTGTCGCCGCCGAGACCCCGCAGGCCACGCTGCGCTGGTGCAAGCGGACTGCGCCACGCTGGTGCCGCTGGCCAGCGCAGTCGAAAAAAACCCCCCGTTGCGGTGCACCGAGGGGATGGACAAAAAGGGCCTGCGCCCTGCTGATGAGATCGACAGGCACTGTTGCAGCGTGCCGGTGCTGCTTCAGCAAAGGCCGTGCCCGGTTTGCCGCCACCGCCGCATCAGGCCGCTTTCTCAACATGCCCGTGGCGGGTGTACAGGAAGTCCAGCACCAGCTTGCGGCAATGCCCGTAGTTGCTGTCCTCGGCCAGCGCCACCCGGTTGCGCGGGCGCGGCAGGTCCACGCTGAGGACTTCGCCGATGGTGGCGGCCGGCCCGTTGGTCATCATCACGATGCGGTCACTCAGCAGCACGGCTTCGTCGACATCGTGGGTCACCATCACCACGGTGCTCTGGGTGCGGGCCACGATCTTCAGCAGCTCGTCCTGCAAGTGGGCGCGGGTCAGCGCATCAAGCGCGCCGAAGGGCTCGTCCATCAGCAGCACCTTGGGCTCGATGGCCAGCGCGCGGGCAATGCCCACCCGCTGCTTCATGCCGCCCGAGACCTCATGCGGGCGCTTGGCCATGGCGTGGCCCATGCCGACCAGGGCGAGCGCGGCAGCGGTGCGCTCACGCAGCTGGGCCTTGGCCTCGGTGCCGCCGAACACCCGCTCGACCGCCAGGTGCACGTTCTCGAAGCAGGTCAGCCAGGGCAGCAGGCTGTGGTTCTGGAACACCACGCCACGCTCTGGGCCAGGGGCGGCGATCTCGCGGTTGTCGCACAGCAGCACGCCGCTGGTGGGCAGGGTGAGCCCGGCGATCAGGTTCAGCAGCGTGCTCTTGCCGCAGCCCGAGTGGCCGATCAGGGTGACGAATTCGCCCTTGGCCACCGTCAGGTTGATCTCGCGCAGCGCATGGAAGCGGCCCTTGCGGGTGGTGAACACCATTTCGGCGTTCTGCACTTCGATGAAATTCTTCATGTCCGGGCTCCTTGGCGTGTCAGTCGTCAAACGAGAAGCGCTTGGCCACCAGCATCAACAACTGCTCCAGCGCCAGCCCGACGATGCCGATGACGAAAATCGCGATGATAATGTTTTTGACATTCAGAATAATGAAATACAGGTGGGCTGTACCGGCAATGAATAAACGCCAGATGCCGGGATAATGTTTACAAGGAAGGGTGTTCTATGAATGGGGTGCTTTCAGGCATTCTGTGTTGCAATAAAAACGGGAAGCTATCAAGGCTTCCCATTTTTTTATTGTTGGTTCATACAACCTTATAGTTTCATTTTAAGGTCTGTTGCCAT
>JANNMP010000685.1:0-5270 GCA_031398015.1 Burkholderiaceae bacterium | reverse complement strand
GCCTTGCTCGCGCCGCTGCCGACAAGCCGGTCAGACACGTTGCAAACGTCCAACAGGTCCAACCCCGCCCTTGCGCGCGCGCAACCACCCACGCGAATTGCGCAACCCCTCAAGTGCTCTCCCGCTGCAGCACCCGAAACGGGATCATCACCGTCTCGGCCGGCAGCCGCTGGCCGTCACGCGCCGCGTCGATCGCCCGCAGCAGCAGCTCACCCGCTGCGCGCCCGATGGCCACGCAATCCACCGCCACGGTGGTCAGGCGTGGGTGGCAGGTGCGGGCCACTTCGAAGTCACCAAAGCCGGCAATCGCGATGCGCCCGGGCACGGCCCAGCCTTGGCGCTGGCACTCGGCCAGCGCGCCGAAGGCCGACAGGTCGGACACACACACCACCGCGTCCACCTCGGGCCATTGCTTGACGAGCTGCAGCACCGCCTGGCCGCCTTGCGCCATGCTGATCGGTGGCTGGCCGAAGCTGATCACCCGGCCCTCACGCGTGCCGCCTTGCAGGCCCAACGCGTGGATGGCTTCGGTGTAGCCGCGCCGCCGGTCGGCGCCCCGGGTGTCGCGGTTGCTGGTGCCGCCGATGAAGCCGATGTGGCGGTAGCCCTTGGCGTGCAGGTGGTGCACCAGTGCCTCCGTGGCCTCGGCGTTGGAGAAACCCACGGTGTGCTCGATGGGTTCGGTGGGCAGGTCCCAGGTTTCGACCACCGGGATGCCGGCGGCGCGCAGCCGGGCGCGGGTGGCGGCGGTGTGGCTGCCACCGGTCAGGACCACGCCCTCGGGCCGGCGCGTCAGCATGGCGTGCACCAGGCGTTCTTCGGTCTCGACCCGGTAGTCGGTGTAGCCCAGCAGCAGTTGCAGGCCGCTGCCCTCCACGGCGGCTGTCAGCCCCTGCGCGGTCTCGGAGAAGTTGCCGTTGTTCAGTGACGGGATCAGCGCCGCCACAAAGCCGGAACGCTTGCTGGAGAAGGTGCGCGCGGTCTCGTCGATGACATAGCCCATCGCGTCGCACGCGGCCAGGATGCGCTGGCGCAAGGCCTCGGAGGTGCTGCGAGCGCTGCCTGCCTCGCCGCGCTTGAGTGCGCGCGAGACGGTCATCTTCGACACGCCCACCCGCGCCGCCACGTCGGCCATGGTCACCGCGCGGCCGCTGGCGGCACTGGCTGGTCTGGCTGGCTGTGGCTTGCGGTCCAAGGCTGCGCCCTTTCGTCCACCGGGTTGGTACCGATAACAATTGCACGGCTGATTCGGCCCGCCGCAGCTGGCACTGTTGATCGGGATCATAGAGCGCAGCCCGGGGCCTGGTGGCTCCGGGAAAAGCCTAGTTACCGGTAACCAATGCAATGCCAGACTGCGGCCCATGTTTGTGCAGGTGCTCGACCCCCGCTTTGCCGCCGTGGCCCAGGGCGCCGGTGTGCTGCAACGCCTGTGCACCGGCGCGGTGTGGAGCGAAGGGCCGGTGTGGATGCACGAAGACGCATCGCTGCTGTGGAGCGACATCCCCAACAACCGCATGCTGCGCTGGCAGGCCGCCGACGGCATGTCGGTCTGGCGCGAGGCGGTCGAATTCACCAACGGCCATGTGCGTGAGGCCGACGGCAGCCTGCTGCATTGCTCACACGGCCAACGCGCCATCGTGCGCACCCGCTTCGGCCCCGGGCTGCAAGTGCTGGGCGATGCGGTGGTGGTGGACCGCTTCCAGGGCCGGCGGCTGAATTCACCGAACGACGTGGTCGTCAAGCGCGACGGCAGCATCTGGTTCACCGATCCGCCCTACGGCATCGCGTCTGACCACGAAGGCCATGCTGCGCCCAGCGAGCTGGGGCGCTGTTATGTGTTCCGCTTCTGCCCCGCCACGCTTGCGTTGCGCATCGTGTCGGACCTGCTCGAAGAGCCAAACGGCCTGGCGTTCTCGCCCGACGAAACGCTGCTGTATGTCAGCGACACCTCGGTGGCGCTGCGCACCGATGGCGCGGGCAACCACCACATCATGGTGTTCGATGTGGTGGGCGGCCAGGACCTGGCCAACCCGCGTGTGTTTGCGGTGGTGAACCCGGGTGTGTCCGACGGCTTCCGGGTCGATGTGCACGGCTTCGTCTACACCAGCAGCGCTGACAGCGTGCAGGTCTACCACCCCGACGGCACACGCATCGGCCGCATCGCCGTGCCCGAGAAAGTGGGCAACCTGGTGTTTGGCGGGCCGGCTGGTGACGAGCTGTTCATCTGCGCCAGCAGCTCGCTGTATCACATCCGTTTGACCACCCGTGGGGCCACCGCTTGAGCGCGGCGCTGCTTCGGTTTGACGGCATCAGCAAACGCTTTGGCGGCACCCAGGCGGTGGACGCACTGACGCTGGACGTGCACGGCGGTGAAATCCTGGCGCTGCTGGGCGAAAACGGCGCCGGCAAGTCCACGCTGATCAAGCTGCTGGCCGGCATCTACCCGGCCGATGCGGGCGAAATCTGGTTGCAGGGCCAGCCGCAGGCCCAGTGGCGCAGCCGTGACCGCGCCCACCAACCGGTGGCCTTCATCCACCAGGACCTGGGCCTGGTGGAATGGATGACGGTGGCCGAGAACGTGTGCCTGGGCATGGGCTACCCACGGCGGTTCGGCCTGATTGACTGGCGTGCAGCCGACACCGCCGCCCGCCGGGTGATGGCCCGGGTGGGCTGCGCCATCGAGCCCGGCCGCCGGGTGTTCTCATTGACCCGGGCAGAGAAATCGTTGCTGGCCATTGGCCGTGCGCTGCAAGTGCGGGCCCGGCTGCTGGTGCTGGACGAACCCTCGGCCAGCCTGCCGATGAGCGATGTGCAGCGCTTGTTCGGCGTGCTACGTGGCTTGAAGGCCCAGGGCATCGGCCTGGTCTATGTCTCGCACCGGCTCGACGAAGTGATGGCGCTCAGTGACCGCGCGGCGGTGATGCGTGACGGCAAGCTGGTGGCCGTGACAACCACCGCCCAGACCACCGAGTCCGAGCTGGTCAACCTGATCGTCGGCAAGGCCTTGTCAGCAGGCGTGGCCAAGGCGGCGGCACCGGTGGCCGCACAGCCGGTGCTGCAGCTGGTGGGTGCGGCCAGCGGCAATGCCGGGCCGCTCAACATGCAGGTTGGGCGTGGTGAGGTGCTGGGCCTGGTCGGCCTGCGTGGCGCCGGCCATGAGGCCATCAGCCGGGCACTGTTCGGGCGTGAGCCGTTGTCGGCCCGGCAGATGCTGCTGCGTGGCCAGCCGGTTCAGTTCCGCAGCCCGGCCGATGCCATCGCCGCCGGCGTGGCCTGCGTGGCCGGTGAACGGCTGGAAGAAAACCTGGCAGGCAGCCTGAGCGTGCTGGAGAACCTGTTCCCGCACCCACGGCTGCTGGGCGAACGCGGTCTGTCATTGGCCCGGCGCCGGCGTGAGCAGGCCATGGCGCTGGCGCTGATCCAGCGCTTCGACGTCAACCCGCCCGCGCCGCTGGCCGATGTGCAGCAGCTGTCGGGCGGCAACCAGCAAAAGGTGGTGCTGGCGCGTTGGTTCCACCTGAACAAGCCGCTGGTGGTGCTGGAAGAGCCCACCGCTGGTGTCGACGTGGGCGCCAAGCGCCAGATCTACGCACTGCTGCGCGAGCGCGCCGAGGCTGGCGCAGCGCTGGTGGTGGTGTCCACCGACTTTGAGGAGGTGGCCACCGTCTGCACCCGGGTGCTGGTGTTCCGCAACGGGCTGATCACGGCCGAGCTGGTGGGCAGCAGCATCACTGTCGGCCATCTGCTGGCGCTGGCAGCCGGTGGCAGTGCGCTGGACGCGCAACAACAGGCGCAAGCAGCATGAGCGGATCGATCCAGTCCACCGCACTGGAGCCCGACGCGGCGCTGGACGGCCAGGCCATGTCACTCGGCCAGCGCCTTGGCCGTGCCGTGCCGGTGTACGGGCTGGTGGGGCTGACGCTGCTGCTGGCGCTGTTGTTCAGCCTGCTGCTGCCCGACACCTTCCCGACGCTGTTCAACCTGCGCGCCATCCTGTCGGACAAGAGCGTGATTGCGCTGCTGGCGCTGGCCGCCACCATCCCGATGATCACCGGCAAGATCGACCTGACGGTGGGCTACGGCATCGTGCTGTGGCACATCCTGGCGATCAGCCTGCAGACGCGCTTTGGCCTGCCATGGCCGCTGGCGGTGTTGGTGGTGCTGGCGCTGGCGGGGCTGTGCGGGCTGCTCAACGGCCTGCTGGTGGAGCTGGCGCAGATCGATTCCTTCATCGCCACGCTGGGCACCGGCACGGTGATCTACGCGCTGGCCATGTGGCACAGCGGCGGCCGCCAAGTGCTGGGTGACTTGCCTGACGGCTTCTTGAACATCACCGCCGCGCACCTGCTGGGCCTGCCTGTGGTGGCCTTCTATGTGCTGGCCGTGGCCCTGGCGCTGTGGCTGGTGACCGAATTCACTCCACTTGGCCGGGCGCTGTATGTGATCGGCGCCAACCCCAAGGCGGCGCTGCTCAACGGCATCTCGGTGCGCCGCCATGTGATGGCTGCATTTGTGGCGTCGGGCCTGCTGAGCGGTTTTGCCGGTGTGCTGCTGGCGTCGCGCCTGCAGATCGGCCAGGCCAGCGTGGGGCTGGAATTTCTGCTGCCGGCACTGGTGGGCGCTTTTCTGGGCAGCACCACCATCCGCCCCGGCCGGGTGAATGTGTGGGGCACGCTGGTGGGCGTGGCGATCCTGGCCATCGGCATCTCGGGCATCCAGCAGTTTGGCGGCGCGTTTTATGTCGAGCCGCTGTTCAACGGCCTGACCCTGCTGGTGTCCATCGGCATCGCCGGCTGGGCCCAGCAGCGGCGCAACCTGGCGATCAAGCGGCGCATTGCGCAACGGCAGCTTGTCGACGCAGCGCCGGCAAGCGATGCCGCAGTTCCCACACCGGCAGCAGGCGCCGGCAACCCAGCAGCCTGATTCACACGAGGAGACATGATGACTTTCGCAATCACACGTTTGGCCGCCGCCGCCCTGGCGCTGGCCGGCACCTGTGGCCTGGCCCAGGCCGATGAGTTCATGGACATGACCAAGAAGAAGGTGGCTGCGGCCACCGTGGTCAAGGACAAATGGGACGGCCCGACCACCGGCCCCAAGGCCGCCGCCGGCAAGACGGTGGTGTTCGTGGCCGGCGACATGAAGAACGGCGGCATCGTCGGTGTCAGCATGGGCGTGGAAGAAGCCGGCAAGGCGATCGGCTGGACGGTGCGGGTGATCGACGGCCAGGGCTCGGTGAGCGGGCGCACCGCCGCACTCAACCAGGCGCT
>JANNMP010000647.1:0-3499 GCA_031398015.1 Burkholderiaceae bacterium | reverse complement strand
GTTCAGCGACGTGTCCAGCACCACCCGCAGGCCCAGCGCGGCGGCGGCCCGGGTGAGGCGGCTGAAATCGGCGTTGCTGCCGAAGCCGGGGTCGATGCGGTGGTAGTCGGCGGTGTCGTACTTGTGGTTGCTGGGCGCCTGGAACACCGGCGTCATGTAGACCACGTTGGCACCCAGCGCCTGGATGTGCGGCAGCTTGTCGATCAGGCCGGCCAGGTCACCACCGAAAAAGTCGTTGTTGTAGACCGCGTCCGAGCCATCACCGCTGCCGGGCTTGAAGGGCAGGCCGCGCCACTGTGGGTGGCGCTCCACGCCGTGGGCCTGGTAGCGCTGGGCTCCGGGCTGCGGGTCATTGCCCGGGTCACCGTTGCGAAAGCGCTCGGGGAACACCTGGTAGTACACCGCGTCGGCCGCCCAGGCCGGTGGCTGGAAATCGGGCGCGTACACGCTCAGCCGCAGGCGCCGAACGTTGCGCTGCGCGCTGGGCAGCCAGTCCACCTGGGCCAGGCCGTTGCTGCCACGTTCACGCGTCCAGGCGATGGTGTCGCGGTTGTTGTGCAGCGCATAGGTCTGGCCGTTGATGCGCACCTCGAACCACCAGCCGTGCACGCCGATGGCGTCGAAGCGGTGGCTGGCGGAAAAACGCTCGGTGCCGGGGGTGGCGCCGGGCGTGATGCCGGGTGAGGTGCCGGGTGAGGTGTCGGCGCTGCGCTGCATGGCGATGCGCGCCAGCGGGCTGTAGGCCAGCCGGGTCTGGTCGCCTTCGAGCGTGCGGCGTTCGAGCACCAGCGTGGCCTGCTGCACACCGCTGGCCGCAGTGAAGGCAAATTGCACCGTGGTGCCGGCCGGCACCGCGCCGAAGGGCTGCTTGTCGGCCAGTGCGCGGCTGTCATGGCGCAGGCTGAGGGCCACCGGGTCGGTGATCGGGCGCTGGCGCGGATTGTCGAAATGGCCGCTCTGCAGCGCCAGCCGCGGGCCGGCAGCGGTGAAGCGCAGTTGCAGCGTCTGCGCGCCGTCAAAGCGCTGCACCAGGGCCGCCGTGTTGGGGCCGGTGGACAGCACGGCGGGCAGGCCGCTGGCGCGGCTGCCGGCTGCGTTGGCAAAGATCGTGGCCGGGCTCCAGCTGTCGTCGGCGATCTTGAAGCGCTGCTCGCCTTGCAGCGTCACATTCAGCAGATAGGCATTGCAGCGCCAGGTGAATTCGCTGTCGTCGACCGGCTGCCACTGGTTGCTGTCACCGCGCAGGTACAGCCCTGTGGCGCCCAGCGGGGGTGGGCCGCAGGCAGCCGCTGCGTCTGGCGGCGGTGCCGGCGTGCTGCAAGCGGCGACCAGGCTGGTCAGCAGGCCAGCCAGGCACAGCGCGCGCATCGGGCTGTGCATCACGGCAGCAACCAGCCACCTGGCGGCAGCAACCAGCCACCTGGCGGCAGGGTCACGTCCCGCATGCCGCAGACCACCTGCATCGGCTGCGGCGCGGTGCCCGGCAGGTCGATCAGGCCGATCAGGCCGAAAGGGTTCATCGGCCGTGCATTGCCGTCGGGCACCAGCCGCATGCCCGCCGCATGCACCGCCGCGCCATCGCCGTTGGCGGCTTGCAGCAGTGGCGATTCCAGGCCAAACGCAAAGGCCGCGCCGCACAGGCCGGGCTGGGCGTCGTCCAGCGGCTGGGCGGTTGCGTCGCACACAGTGCAGCGGTGGCGGTCGGCCGTCACCAGGGCCTGGATGTCGGCCGTCTGCGCGCGGCTTTCGGGCTGGTCATTCCAGTTCACCGCATCGTTCTCCACCAGGTGCGGCGCGGCGTCGAGCTGCAAGCCGTCAAGCCCGCGGTTGAGCCAGACGCGCAGGCTGTTTTGGCGGTCAGGCCACGCAGGCCACCGATGCCGTCGCTGTCGCTGTGGGCATGGGCCCGCACAAAGACTGCCATCAAAGCGCCGTGCTGCCAGCCCTCGGGCAGCGCACTGCCGGGGTCGCGCTGCACCGCTGCAGACTGGTCGATGCCGATGCTGCCCGGTAGCGCAGCGCAGCCGGCCGGCAATGCCGTTGCCAGCGCCGTTGCCAGTGCCGTTGCCAGCGCCGTCGCCCATGGCCGGCAGACGGGGGCATGGTGGGCACTGGCGCTCGGCATGGCGTGTTGGTGATGTAGCCAAACTACATCGTAGCACCGCGAGTTTCCAGGGCCGCCAACGGGCTGTGATCCGTGTTTACCCTGCAGGACAGGCTGGCCAGAATGTAGTTTTGCTACGCTATGATTTTTCTTGTGCCCCACTGCCGGGCCGCTTTGCCCGGGTGCTGCCGTGCCATGACGCCATTGTTCTGTGCTTGCCGACATGCCGCCGCCGCCCTGCTGTGGCTGGCCGGCTTGGGCGTTTGCCTGCCGGCATGGGCCGACAACGCTTTGCGGGCCGCCTGCGATGCGCCTGCCCATGCCAGCGTGCTGCAGGGCGACGCCAGCACCCAAGCCGCCGCCGCCGTGTGGCTGGACGCACGCCACCTGCAATGGCCGGGCGCAGCAGCGGTGGGCCCAGGCCTGGTGTACCGGCTGCTCTTTGCTGCCGCAGGTGGCATCAGCGCTGGCATCGGCCAGCCGGCGGTTGGATTCGACGCCGCTGTCGCCCTGCCCGCTGCGCCCACCAGCTTGCCAACGGCCGTGCTGGCACGCCACCGCCACCTGGCGGCCGGCGTGCGCCTGGCCGTGCCGCCAGGCGTGGGGCTGGCGCAGTTGCAGGCCTGGCACCGTGGCCAGCTGCTGCTGGTGCAAGAAGATGCCGATGGCCGCGTGCTGCAGGCCAGCCGCTTGCAGGTGGCAGCGGCGCTCGACGACCTGTACGCGCGCGCTGCCACGCTCACCAGCCTGGGCGTGAGCCTGGGCCCGCGCAGCACCCGCTTTGTGCTGTGGGCACCCACCGCCCAGGCGGTGTGGCTGTGCCGCCATGCCGATGATCGCGCGGCCGCCGTTGCCGCTGTGCCAGCGCTGCGGCGCAACGCTGGCACCGGCGCCTGGTCGCTGGTGATCCCTGGCCGGCTGACCGGGTACTACCGCTACCTGGTCGATGTGTGGGTGCCTGGCACAGGCCTGGTGCGCCAGCGTGTGACCGACCCCTATGCCATCAGCCTGGGCACCGATTCGCAACACGCCTGGCTCGGCAGCCTCGACGACCCCGCCACCCAGCCGACGGGCTGGCGCACGGCCCGGCGGCCGGCGCCACGCCAGGGCACGGCCGGGCTGTCGATCTACGAGCTGCATGTGCGTGACTTCTCCATCAGCGATGCCAGCGTGCCGCCTGCCCAACGCGGCAAGTACGCGGCCTTCAGCGAGGCCGCAAGCCATGGCATGCGCCACCTGCGGGCCCTGGCCCGCGCCGGCCTGACCGACCTGCACCTGCTGCCGGTGTTTGACCTGGCCAGCGTGCCGGAGGCCGGCTGCAGCACACCCGCCATCGCCCAGGCCGCGCCTGACGGCCTGGCGCAGCAGGCGGCGGTGCTGGCGTTGGCCGCTGCC
>JANNMP010000644.1:0-2817 GCA_031398015.1 Burkholderiaceae bacterium | reverse complement strand
GCATGGCCAGCCATGTGGCCAGCCGTGTGGCCAGCCGTGTGGGTGCAGGACGCTCACACAAGGTGTTGGGCATGGTGGGCTGGGCTGGTGGGCTGGGCTGGCGGGATCGCACTGCGTGGCTGCCGTGCCTGGTGGCGGTGGTGGGCCGAAGAATCCTACCGTGCGGCCAGCAGGTGGGCGGCAGAATGTGCGGCCATGCCGGTGCCCGGCCGCCGCTGTGCCGGCGTATGCATCCACACGTGCATCCACCACAAGGACCGACGATGTTCCGCCAGACCTACCTTGACCACGACCAGATCAGCGCCCAGCTGGCTGCCTGGGCGGCGCAGCACCCAGCCATTGCACACGTCAGCAGCATCGGCCAGACGCCCGAAGGGCGCGAGCTGCTGCTGTTGACGATCGGCGCCAACCCGGGCGATGCAGGCCAGGCCCGCCCTGCGGTGTGGATCGACGGCAACATGCATGCCAGTGAGCTGTGTGGCAGCAACGTGGCGCTGGCGATTGCCGACGACGTGCTGGCCATCCACCGGGGCGCTGATGCGGCTGGCGGCAAGCCGCTGCCGCCGCACATGGCGCAGGCGATCCGCGAGACGCTGTTTTATGTGCTGCCGCGTTTGTCGCCCGACGGCGCTGAGCAGGTACTCAAGCGCGGCCGCTATGTGCGCTCAAGCCCGGTGGACGACCGGCTGCACCGCGGCCATGCCCACTGGCAGGCGGCCGACATCGATGGCGACGGCCAGATCGGCCACATGCGCCAGCTTGACCCCGATGGTGAGCTGGTGGAGCTGCGCGCCGACGACGGCAGCGTGCTGCAACCGGCGGTGATGGTGGCGCGCCAGCCCGAGGACGCAGGGCCGTTCTACCGCCTCTACCCCGAGGGCCTGATCGCCAACTTCGACGGCCGCACGGTGCCCGAGCCGTACTACCTGGGCGACAACTTGTACGACTTCAACCGCAACTTTCCGTACGGCTGGGCGCCCGAACCCAAGCAGGCCGGCGCCGGCCACTACCCGGGCAGCGCGCCCGAAACCCGCGCGGTGATGGACTTCGCCACCGCGCACCCCAACATCATGCTGTGGCTGAACCTGCACACCTTTGGCGGTGTGTTGATCCGCCCGCTGGGTGACCAGCCCGACAGCAAGATGGACCCGGGCGACCTGGGCATCTATGAACAGGTGGAAGCCTGGATGACCGAGCACACCGGCTATGCCACGGTCAGCGGCTTCCATGAGTTCCTCTACGAGCCCGACAAGCCGCTGCACGGTGACCTGAGCGACTACGCCTACCACCAACGCGGTGCGCTGGCCTATGCGGTGGAGCTGTGGGACTTGTTCCACCAACTGGGCATCGAACGCAAGAAGCCGTTTGTCGACCACTACAGCAAGTTCAGCCGCGCCGACATGCGGGCGCTGGCGGCATTCGACAAGCAACACAACGCCGGCCGCTCGTTCGGCAGCTGGGCCACGGTGCAGCACCCGCAGCTGGGCGCGGTGCAGGTCAACGGCTTCGACCCGCGGGTGGGCATCTGGAACCCGCCGTATGAACGCCTGGCCGAGACCTGCAACAGCCAGAGTGCGGCATTCCTGCGGGTGGCCGCACTGCTGCCGCGCCTGAGCGTGGGCGTGGCCAGCCAGGTGAAGACGGGCAGTGGCGAAGCAGCCGTCACCCGCACCGACATCCGCATTGCCAACCACGGCTGGCTGGGCACGGTGGGTGTGCCGTCGGCCAAGGCCTTGCCGCATGTGGAGCCACTGCGGCTGACCGTGGCGGCCAGCGCCGGCCTGGCGCTGGTGGCGCCCACCGAGGCAGTGGTGCAGGTGGGCCACCTCGACGGCTGGGGCGCCGGCCTGTACGGCGGGCCCAGCGTGTTCAGCCCCTGGACACGTGGCAACGGCCATGAGCGCTTTGTGACGCTGGTGAGCACCGGCAGCGGCCGGCTGACGCTGCAGGTGGGCAGCTGCCGGGTGGGGCAGCACAGCCTGGTGGTGGACGTGGCCTGAGGCCGTCCGCGCCGCTACACCACCAGCGCCGGCACCACCACCGACAACAGCCGCGCCGCCAGCGCCGCCGTGGCCTGGGCGGTGGCCAGCGTGCGGGCATGGCTGAGCGCTTCATCGGACATGCCGGCGGCGTAGTTGGTGAACATCGACAGGCCCAGCACGCGCAGGCCGGCATGGCGCGCCAGGATGGTCTCGGGCACGGTGCTCATGCCCACCGCCTGTGCCCCCATCAGCCGCAGCATGCGGATTTCAGCCGGGGTTTCGAACTGCGGGCCCAGCACCCAGGCGTAGATGCCTTCGTGCAGCTCGATGCCGGCGTCTTCGGCTGCGGCGGCGGCCTGGTCGCGCAGCGTGGCGTTGTAGGCGTCGCCCATGTCAACGAAGCGGCTGGCGCCTTGCTCGCCATGCAGCGGCGTGCGCTGCACGATGTTCAGGTGGTCGCTGATCAGCATCAACGAGCCCGGCGGCATGCTGGGCTCCAGGCTGCCGGCGGCGTTGGTCAGGATCAGCACCTGGCAACCCAGTGCCGCCAGCGTGCGGATGGCGCCTTGCATGCCAGCGGCGTCGCCGCTCTCGTAGGCATGTTTGCGGCCGCGCAGCAGTGCCACCTGGCGCGCTTGCGCGCCCTGGCCGATTTGCCCCAAGCGCAGGCTGCCGGCATGGCCGGCCACGCCCAGCGTGGGGAATGCCGGCAGCGCCGCGTAGGGGATGTCGGTGGCGCCATGCACCAGGCCGGCAATGCCGTCCCAGCCCGAACCCAGCACGATGGCCAGCCGGGGCGCGGCCTGCGGTGCGGCGGCGCGAATCGCGGCCAGGC
>JANNMP010000626.1:0-34439 GCA_031398015.1 Burkholderiaceae bacterium | reverse complement strand
GTGCCGAGCGCCCGCCACAGTCTGCGGCGCGAGACATTCTGTTTCTCAAGAGCGGCCGGGCGCTCGGCCGGCGCGCGCCTGGCAGGAACGCTGTCAGTGGATCAGGCGTTCTTCCGGCGCGACGAACAGCTCGTCGAGGATCAGCGCATCGGGCTCCTCGCCCAGGCTCCAGAACACCATCAGCACGATGACCTTCAGGTCTTCCAGCGCCAGTGGGCACTCACCCACCGCCGTGGCGCGATCAATCACCATTTCGCGCATGGCCGGTGGCAAGACACCGGCGGATTCAAGAAAACTGACAAAGCCGATCGAGTCTTCACCGAGCCGGTCAATCTCGGCGGGCGAATACACCCGCAGGCTGTCAGGGCCTTGCGCGCTGGCGTAGGCCTGGGCGTTTTCGGCCAGGCCGTCCAGCCAGACCAGGGCCTCCTGAATCTCGTCGGACTCGAAGCCCACAGCCGAGAGTTTGCGCGTCAGCTGGCCGTGCTCGGGGCAGGCGTCGGGGCGCCAATAGTTCTCGTAGAGATAGACCAACACGTCGAACATGAAATCACTATACCCCAGGGGTCCGGGCTGAAAACCGGTGTTTCAAGGCGCTGTTTTGCTGGCCATCAACCGGTTTGCCGACGCTGGTAAAGCCCACCCGGCAAGCGCGCCACCTGGCCGTCAAGCTCCAGCGTGAGCAGGTGCGCCGACAGGCTGTGCGCAGGCCAGCCGCAGCGGTCGATCAGGGTGTCCAGCGACTGTGGGTCGTGGCCCAGGGCTGCCAGCACCGGGTCATCGGGCGCTGGCGGCGCAGCGCCCGCCGCCGGCCTGGCCGCCGCTGCTGGTCGAGGCAGCAACGGGCCCAGCTCGTCGGCCACTTGCTCGGGTGTGTGCACCAGGGCGGCGCCCTGGCGGATCAGCGCATGGCAACCGGCCGACTGCGGCGCCAGGATCGAGCCCGGAATCGCCATCACCTCGCGTCCCGCTTCCGACGCCAGCCTGGCGGTGATCAGTGAGCCCGAGCGCAGCGCGGCTTCGACCACCAGGGTGCCGCGGGCCAGCCCGGCAATGATGCGGTTGCGCTGTGGAAAGTTGGCCGCCAGCGGCGGTGTGCCCAGGCACAGCTCGCTGACCAACAGCCCACTCTCGGCGATGCGGTGGGCCAGTGCCCGGTGGCGCGCCGGGTAGACGCGGTCGATGCCGGTGCCCACCACCGCGATGGTGCGGCCGCCCGCATCCAGCGCGCCCTCGTGCGCGGCGCCATCGACCCCGGCGGCCAGGCCGGAGACGATGGTCCAGCCCTGGCCGGCCAAGGTGTTGGCAAAGCGCTTGGCGTTGTCGCGGCCCTGGGCGCTGGGCTGGCGGCTGCCGACGATGGCCAGGCTGGGTGAACCCAGCAGCGCTGCATCACCCTGCAAGTACAGCAGCAGCGGTGGATCGGGGCTGTGCAGCAGCGCCTCGGGGTAGTCGGCATCGCCCAGCACCAGCACCCGGCGCCGTGGCTCTGCGGCCAGCCAGGCCAGGGTGGCGGCCAGGCGCTGGGCATGGCCGTCGGGCGGCCTGGCCAGGGCCAGCGCGGTGGGCGCGTCGACGCAGTCACGCAGTGGTTGCGCCCGCGCGGCAATGGCCTCGGCCGGTGACAGGAACCGCGCCAGCAGCCGGCGCGCCGCCTCGCGGCCGACGCCAGGGCTGTGCAGCAAGTGCAGCCAGGCAGCGAGTTCAGCCGCGTCCAGCGTGTGCGGCATCGGCGCTGCCGGCGCTGGGTTCAGGGCGCGCTGATGCGGTCACCGGCGCGGATCGGGTCGAAGGCCGAGACGATCAGCGCATACGACACCCGGTCAAACACCCGGAACACGAACAACAGGCCGCTGCGCTCGTCGGGCAGCTGGATCGGCTGTGGCTTGGCGTCGGTGCGGTCGGTGGCGCTGGCACCGGCGCGCCACAGCGCCAGCACATGGCCACGCTCCAGGCCGTCACGCGTGCCGCGGTTGATGGCGACGATCTGGTTCTGCCCGGCGGTCAGCGCGTCCCCGTAGACCGACACCACCCGGCCATCGACCGGCGCGCTGGGTGCGTGTGGCACATAGGCGCTGTAGTCACGCGCCGGCACCGGGGCCAGGCGGTCACCCACGCCGGCCTCCTGGCGCGCGCTGGTCATCACGAAGGTGGCCGGCATCGGCAGGCCGCTGACCGGCGCCGTGCCGTCGGCCCGCACAAAATCGGCGGTGCCGATGAAGCCGGCCTCGTAACCCAGCAGCTCGTTGCTGATCGGGTCACGCAGCGGCTTGCTCTGGCGGAACAGGCTGAAGCTGCGCGCGCCGGCCAGGTCACCCCGCACATAGGCGGTTTCGCCGCGCGAGATCAGCACCCGGCCCTCTTGCGTGGCGACGATGCGTGGCGCGGTGGCCAGCTCGTCCTGGTTGAGCACCACCGCCTCGTTCAGAAACGGCGCGATCAACTGCAGCGGGATCGCCGCGATGGCGCCGCTGTCGAGCAGCTCGCTGCGCACCCGGGGCGACAGCTTGATGGTGTTGGTCGGGGCACGGCCGTCGCCCGCGCGGCCCAGCATCAGCCGGGCGCGGTCACCGTCCTTGACCAGCACCAGCACCTGGCCGGGGAAGATCAGGTGCGGGTTGCGGATGTCCTGCAGGTTCATGCCCCACAGCTCGGGCCAGCGCCAGGGGCTTTTCAAGAAGATGCCGGCAATCGCCCACAGCGTGTCGCCGCGCTGCACGGTGTGTGATGCGGGTGCGTTGTCGGCCAATGCCGACAGTGGCACGCCGGTGCTGGCCACCCGGTTGGCGGTGGCGCGCTGGTTGCCGGTGACGGGCTCGTTGGCCTGCGTCAGCGGAGCCGTGCCGACACATGCCACCAGCAGGCCCAGGGCCAGGCCATGCCGGCGGCGTGGCAGCCAGCGGGCCAGGCGGGCGACGGGTGGGTGGCGTGTTGGCATGGGGGGCAGTCCTTGGATGGGCTGGTGCCACAATCGGGGCTGTCCACAGCCCGCTTGCAGCAACCTGATCATGGCCGGCAATCAAGGCCGGGCAATGTTCATGCTACCCCGCAGATTCTGCCGGTAAACCCTTGATATCGCAACGAAATGCAGGGTGTTGCCAGCGCTGGCCGGGGCCGCGCGCGTTGCTTGACATCCACACCACTGGCCGCCGCTGCAGCGCGGCCTGGCTCCTGATCCACCACCGTCTGCCATGGCCTTGCTCAACATCCTGCGCTTTCCTGACCCACGTTTGCACACCGTGGCCAAGCCCGTGGCGGTGGTGGACGAGACCGTGCGCCGCCTGGCCGACGACATGCTTGAGACCATGTATGCCGCCGACGGCGTGGGCCTGGCCGCCACCCAGGTCGACCAGCACATCTGCCTGCTGGTGATGGACACCTCGGCCGAGCGCAACCAGCCGCTGGTGCTGATCAACCCGCAGATCACACAACGCAGCGCCGAGATGCAGCGCGCTGAAGAAGGCTGCCTGTCGGTGCCCACCATTTACGACGAAGTGGAACGCCACGCCCGGGTGACGGTGCGGGCCCTGGGCCGCGACGGCCAGCCCTTCGAGATGGCGGTGGACGGCCTGGCGGCGGTGTGTGTGCAGCATGAGATGGACCACTTGCTGGGCAAGGTGTTCGTCGAATACCTGAGCCTGCTCAAACGCCAGCGCATCAAGACCAAGATGCTGAAGAAGGCCCGTGACGACGCCGGTGCCCAGCGTTGACGATGCGCATCGCCTTTGCCGGCACGCCTGAATTTGCCGCCACCGCGCTGGCCGCGCTGATCGGTGCCGGCCACCGGATCACCCTGGTGCTCTGCCAGCCTGACCGGCCTGCCGGGCGCGGGCTGAAGCTGCAACCCGCAGCGGTGAAGGCGCTGGCGCTGCAGCATGGTTTGGCAGTGGCGCAGCCGCGCAGCCTGCGGCTGGACGGCAAGTACCCCGACGATGCACGCGCTGCACAAGCCGCCTTGCAGGCAGCGGCGGCTGATGTGCTGGTGGTGGCCGCCTACGGCCTGATCCTGCCGCAATGGGTGCTTGACGTGCCGGCGCGTGGCTGCTGGAACATCCACGCGTCTCTGCTGCCCCGCTGGCGCGGTGCTGCGCCGATCCACCGTGCCATCGAGGCCGGTGACACCACCACCGGCATCACGCTGATGCAGATGGACGCGGGGCTGGACACCGGCGCCATGCTGCTGCGCGCCGATGAGCCGATCCACCCCGCTGACACCACCGCCACGCTGCACGACCGCCTGGCAGCGCTGGGCGGGCGACTGGTGGTGCAGGGCCTGGCCAACGCCGAAACGCTGCGGCCGGTGCGGCAGCCAGCCGACGGCCCAAACAGCGGCGTGACCTACGCCCACAAGATCGACAAGGCCGAAGCGGTGATCAATTGGGCCGCGCCGGCCACCGAGATCGAGCGCCGCGTGCGCGCCTTCGACCCGTTCCCCGGCGCCAGCTTCCGATGGGGCGGCGAGGTGGTCAAGCTGTGGCGTGCTGCGCTGCGCACCGATGTGTCAGGACCGGCCGGCCTGGTGCTGGCGGCCGACCATGGCCACCTCACCGTGGCCTGCGGCAGCGCTGGGCTCGACCTGCTGCAGTTGCAGCGCCCGGGTGGGCGCCGTGAGGCCGCCGCCGCGTTTTTGCAGGCCCGCCCCGGCCTGGCTGGCCACAAGCTGCTGGATTGACGGCGGCAGCGGTGGCCGGCTCAAGCACCGCCTCAAGCACCGCCTCAAGCACCGCCGCAGGCAGCCGATAAAGCCGCATGCGCCGATTCACCGCCTTGTTGCTGTTGCCCATGCTGGCCCTGGCCGGCTGCGAGCAGCTGGGCATCGACTCCCCCGCCACAGCCAAGGCCCGCGTCGAGGCCGACGGCAAGGCCATCGGCGGCGCCTGCCGCCACGCCGGCCGTGCCATCGAGGATTGCTACACCCTCAACAAGAAAGCCGAGCGGGCAGCGGTGTACGCCGGCTGGCGCGAGATGAGTGAGTACATGACCGAGAACAAGCTGGAGCCGGTGCTGCCCGTGATCCCGCCTGAGCCACCCAAGCGGCCCAAGGTGGTGAAGGTGGCGGCATCGGCCGCCGACGATGGTGACGAGCCTGCCGAACCCCAGGCCGCCGGCGCCAAGCGCTGAGCGCGCAAGGCGCCCATCAAGGCGTGGTCGGCACCACCACCTGGCGAGGGTTGACGCCGGTGGCCGGAAAGTCCATCAGCGCCGCCGCAAACAACGGCTGCAAGGCTGACGTGGCCTGGCGCTGGAAGCCCTCGCTGCTGGCGCGGGCCTCGAACAGCGGTGCTCCGCTGGCGCGGTCACGCAGCAGCAGCGCCACTTCACGGTCGTAGCGGGGTGGGTCGAGCCGCCAGCTGGCGTTCCAGCCCACGCCGCGCCAGGGGCCATGGCGCCAGGGGCCCCAGCCGCCGTGCCACCACAGCGGGTCGTCCCAGGGCGAGCGGTCAGCGCGGCTGACGCGCACGCCCACCTGCACCAGCACGTCGGGCTGGGCACCGGCTGCTGCCGGTTGAAAGCCGGCCTTGGCCAGCGCCGGTGCAGCAGCGGCTTCCAGCGGCTGCATGGCCTCGGCCTGCGCCTGCTGCGATGGCAGGCGCTCAAAGGCATAGGTGCCGGCAGTGCGGCCGGCCGGCCAGTTGCCGAAGGTGGACACCTCGGCCGGGAAACCGCCGATCGACGCGCAACCAGCCAGGCCCATCAAAACCACAGCGCCGGCGGCGCTGCGCAGCCAATCACATGGGTGCATGGTGTGCTCCTGCAAGCTGGGATGGGGACATGATGCGCCGGCGGTGAAAGCTCAGTTGCCGGCGTGGCCAGGCTGCAGCCACTGCAGGGCCTGCGGCCCAACAGCTGCCGGCGTGGCACAGCCGCCATCGTCGTCGTCGAATGCCTTGTCACCGCCGGCATCGGGCGCCCCATTCGGCTTCAGCGTGGTGAACGGGAACAGGCTGCGGTCCATCATGTGCGACAGCGTGATGCGGCCCATCGCGCTGGCCATGTTGGCGATGCGCCCCGGGTGCTGGCGCTCCCAGTCATGCAGCATCTTCTTGATCTGCACCCGCTGCAGGTCGTCCTGGCTGCCGCACAGGGTGCAGGGGATGATCGGGAACCGGCGGTGCACGGCCCAGGCCGCCAGGTCGGCCTCGGCCACCTGGGCCAGCGGGCGGATCACGGTGTGCCTGCCGTCGTCACTGACCAGCTTGGGCGGCATGCCCTTCAAACGGCTGCCGAAGAACATGTTCAGCAGCAGCGTGACGACGATGTCGTCGCGGTGGTGGCCCAGCGCGATCTTGGTGGCGCCCAGCGCACTGGCCACGCGGTAGAGGATGCCGCGCCGCAGCCGGCTGCACAGGCTGCACATGGTCTTGCCCTCGGGCACCAGGCGCTTGACGATGCTGTAGGTGTCCTGGGTCTCGATGTGGAACTCGACGCCCAGCCTGGCCAGGTAGTCGGGCAGCACATGGGCCGGGAAGCCGGGCTGCTTCTGGTCGAGGTTGACCGCCACCAGCGTGAACCTGACCGGCGCGCGCTGCTGCAAGCCCAGCAGGATGTCGAGCAGGCCATGGCTGTCCTTGCCACCCGACAGGCAGACCATCACCCGGTCACCGTCTTCGATCATGTTGAAGTCAACAATGGCCTGGCCCACCTGGCGGTGCAGGCGCTTGCTGAGCTTGTTCATCTCGAAGGCGTGTTTCCTGGCCGTTGCGTCTGCGGCAATGGCCTGCACGTCGGTGATGTCGTTCATGGCAAGTCCTTCATGCCGAACACTTCGCAACCCACCGCGTCGCAGTCGGGGTAGACGTCGGGTTTCTCGGTGGCCACCCGGGCAGCGCGCACGCTGGGGTGGGCCAGCATCAGCTTGAGCACATCGTCGGCCAGGGTTTCCTGCAGATGGATGTGACCACGCTTGACCCGCTCGGTGATGCTGCGGCGGATGAAGTCGTAGTCCAGCACCTCGTCGAGCTTGTCGGTGTGTGGTGTGGACAGTGCGAGCGGCACGTAGAGATCGACATTGATCTTCACCCGCTGCTCGCCCTTTTTCTCGAAATCATGCACGCCGATGTTGATCCAGACCTCGTAGTCACGCAGGAACAGCCGGCGGCAGTCCATCAGGCTGGGGTTGGTGAGCAGGCTTTGCATGTCAGGTGCTTTCTTTGGCGGCGGCGATCTGTTGCCGGGCCAGGAACAGCACATCACGCGGCTGGCCCAGCAGGTGCTGGCCACCATCGACCAGCAGGGTGTGGCCGGTGATGGCCGGGGACTCGAGCAAAAAACGCACCGCCGCCGCAATGTCGTCGGGCGTGGACGAGCGCGCCAGCGGCGTGAGCCGGTGCGCGGCATCGAACTCGGCCTGGCCCATGCTGCCCGACAGCAGGGTGACGCCGGGCGACACGCCGCACACCCGCAGTATGGGTGCCAGCGCCTGGGCCAGCATCACCGTGGCTTCGGCCAGCGCGGCCTTGCTCAGGGTGTAGCTGAAGTAGTCGGGGTTGGGGTTGGCGAGTTTCTGGTCGAGCAGGTTGACCACGCAGCCCTGGGCGCCACGCGCTGCCAGATGGCCATGCAGCGCGCGCGCCAGCAGCACCGCCGGTGTGGTGTTGGCGTTGAAGTGGCGCTGGGCATTGGCAGCGCTGAAGCTGGCAACGCTGTCGTAGTCGAACAACGAGGCGTTGTTCACCACCGCGTCCAGCCGGCCAGCGGCCAACACCGCAGCGCCCACCAGCGCGCTGCAGGCGGTTTCATCTGCCAGATCCGCTGCAGCCAGCCAGGCCTGGGCGCCCAGCGCCCGTGCCTCGGCGGCGGTGGCCTCGGCGTCTGCGGCGCCGGCCGCATGGCCGCGGTGGTGCAGCACCACATCCCAGCCATGGGCCGCCAGGTGCATCGTGATGGCGCGGCCGATGCGCCGCGCCGCGCCGGTGACGAGCACCACGGGCCGCTGGTCCGGCCGCTGCTTGGAAGTCGCTGAAACCATGCTTTCTACAATGCCCGGATGCCCGGCTCCCAGGATGAGAACAGCAGCGCAGCGGGCGAGCCCGGCAGTGTAGCCAGCGGCCTGCTGGCGCTGCTGCACCAGGCCATCGCCGCCAACGGCGGCTGGCTGCCGTTTGACCGCTTCATGGCCAGCGTGCTGTATGCGCCTGGCCTGGGTTACTACGCCAGCGGTAACCGCCAGTTTGGCGCGATGCCGCAGTCGGGCAGCGATTTCGTCACCGCGCCGGAGCTGTCACCGCTGTTCGGCCGCGCGCTGGCGGCACAGGTGGCGCAGGGCCTGCAAGCGGCTGGCCAGCACAGCGTGATGGAGTTCGGCGCCGGCTCGGGCGCGCTGGCCGAGGTGCTGCTCGACAGCCTGGGCGACGCGGTGCACGACTACAGCATCGTCGATGTCTCGGGCAGCCTGCGCCAGTGCCAGCAGGCCCGTCTGGCGCGCTTTGGTGGCCGCGTGCGCTGGCTCAGCGCACTGCCCGAGGCCTTCAGCGGTGTGGTGCTCGGCAACGAGGTGCTCGACGCGATGCCGGTGCAGCTGCTGCATTTCGACGGCAGCACGTGGTTCGAGCGCGGCGTGGTGCAGCACCACGGCACGCTGGCCTGGGGCGACCTGCCCACCGACCTTCGCCCACCGCTGGATGCAGCCTTCGTGCCCGGCACCACCACCGAAATCCACCCCCAGGCCGAGGCCTTCATCAGCACCGTGGCCGGCATGCTTCAGCAGGGTCTGGCGCTGTTCATCGACTACGGCTTCCCCGAGGCCGAGTACTACTTGCCGCAGCGCCACGGCGGCACGCTGATGTGCCACCGCGGCCACCGCGCCGATGCCGACCCGCTGGCCGATGTGGGCGCCAAGGACATCAGCGCCCACGTCAATTTCACCGCCATCGCGCTGGCCGCGCAGGCAGCGGGCCTGGACGTGCTGGGCTACACCTCGCAGGCGCGGTTCCTGCTCAACTGCGGCCTGCCGGCCATGCTGGACGCCGCCACGCTGGCGCAGCGCGTGGCGGCGCAACGGCTGGTCACCGAACACGAGATGGGCGAGCTGTTCAAGGTGATCGCGCTGGGCCGGGGCCTGGTTGCCGGCTTTGTGCCGCTGGGCTTCAGCCAGGGCGACCGCATGCACCGGCTGTGAGGGCGCACCGATGCGCTGGCTGATCATCTTCTTCGTCACGCTGCTGCTGGCCAGTGGCCTGCCGGGCTGGCTGCGCAAGATCGGCCTGGGCCGGCTGCCGGGCGACATCCGCCTGCTGGTCTTCGGCCGCGAGGTGCGTGTGCCGCTGGCCTCGGCCCTGCTGCTGAGCCTGCTGACGACCTGGGCCATCCACTGGGTGTGAGCGGGCCGGGCGCCAGACCCGGTCCCACGCCAGGCGTGTCAATCCAGGCCGAAGGCAAACAGCTTCTTGGGCCCGGTGGGCCCGAACAGGCCGAAGGTGCCGCTGCCCCAATACACCATGCCATCGGCGATCGATGGCCCGGCGGTGCAGGGCGCGCCGCTGTTGTATGACCACAGCGGTTTGCCGGTCTTGGCATGCAGCGCCCGCATCGTGCCCAGGCCGGCGGCCATGTTGCAGCCGAACACCACGTTGTTGGCCAGGCTGACGGCGGCTTCGGCACGGCTGCCGTCGGGGTCACGGGTGGTCCATTGCATGGCGCCGGTGCGCGCGTCCAGTGCAGCCCAGCCGCCGGCGGTGGTCACGCTGCCGTCCTTGAGCGTCCAGGGCAGGGCGCCGGCGCCGCCGCCGTTGGTGGTCGGCCCGCTGTTGGCCACCGCCACAAAAATGTCGCGGCCGTTGCTGGCCGACCCCCACTGCAGGCCGCCCGTCACGCCGCCGGGTGCCACCTGGCGCGCCCAGGCCGGCTGGCCGTCGTGGGCGCGGAAGGCCCAGAACATGCCGCTCTTCTGGCCGGCGCCCACCAGCATGTCGTCGCCTTCACCATTGAACAGCATCGGCCCCTGGGCGAAGTCATGGTCGGGCCCAGCGGTGCCGGGGTTGCCGTTCGGGCAGTTGTCGTAGACGCCGGCAAAGCCGGGGCCGATGGTGATGGCGCCCGGCACGTTCAGCCCGCAGGCCACGCTCCAGGTGTCGCTGGGCAGGCCGCGCCGGCCCCAGCGGATGGCACCGGTGGCCAGGTCCAGCGCGATGATCGAATCGACATGGTTGTCGGCGCTCTGACAGGCCGGCACCGGGCCCTGGCCGGCCTGGCAGTCCAGCACCGCCTGCGGCACCAAGGAGTTGTTGCCGGTGGCCATGAACAGCAGGCCGCGTTTCACTTCCGCCGCGCCGGTGCTGCCCCAGATGGCGCCGCCGTGGTAGCCGGCCGGCACGGTGTAGGTCTGCCACTTGATCTGGCCGGTGGCCACGTCCAGCGCGGTCACGCTGCCGCGAAAGCGCCATTGCCAAAATGCCTTGGGCACAAAGGCCGACAGCAGTTCTTCATTGGACGCGGTGCCCACGTAGGCGGTGTTGCCCACCACCAGGGCCGAATGGGTGATGTACGAATGGGCCGTGGCATCGACCTGGGTCACCCACGCCACGGCGCCGGTGTGCTTGTTGACAGCAAAGGCCTTGGCCGGCGCGGCCTCGGGCTGGCCGAAGCCGGCGCCCAGCAGCCGCCCGGACTGGTTGCCCAGGATCAGCAGGTCACCACTGATGGCCGGCGTGGCGCGGGCGAAATCACCGGGCACACCGGTCAAGCCGGCCACGGCCGACTTCCACACCAGCGCGCCGCTGTGGCGGTTGAGCTTGTAGAGCCAGCCGAGTGAATCGGGAAAATACAGAAAGTCGCCTTCGACCGCCGGGTTGGCGGTAACGTCGCCTGCGGTGTTGAACTCCCAGCGCTTGGCCAGCTTGGTCACGCTGCCGGGGTTGATGCGGTGTTCGCTCGTCTGGTGGCGGCTGTTGCGCAGATCGTGCCCCGCGCTGGGCCAGGCTGGCTCGCTGCCAGCGGCCCAGGCGGCTTGGGGCAGGCCAAAAGCGGCCATGCAGCAGGCAGTCAGCAGCGCGGCAGGGCCGCGTGCAAGCAGTTGGGATGGCATGGGCTGGTTCCAGGTTGACGGTGCACCGGAATGCTGGCGCCCATGACCGCAGCGCTGGATCGGGGGGGTGCCGATGCGTCGCCACCCGCCGACTTGCAGGCACATGATGCGGCTGTTCCGGCGCGCCTGTTACAAGTTGTTGTGCGGGTTTTCCACCGATCCCCCGGGGTCGAGGGGGTGTTGGGCTCAGGGCGATGCGGCCAGCCAGGCGGCGACGGCCGCCACCCGCACGGCGCGGATGCGCTCGCCGATGGCAGGGCCGGCCAGGTTGGCGGCTGCAGCCTGGGCTGCGGCGGCCTGCACCGGCGCGGCCAGCGCTGCGGCCAGCGCACCAGTCAGCCGCGCGCGCTGCGGGTACGGCCGGTCTTGCAGCCCGGTGCGGCCGCGTGCATCACATTCACAGGCCAGCAGCGCGTCGGCAAAGCGCTGCGGCCGGCGCAGCGCATCGCAGCGCTCCAGCAGGCGCAGCAGCGCCGCAGCGTCGAAGCCGGCGCTGCGGTGGATGTTGCCGTGCTCGCGCGCCACCAGCTCGGCCAGTGCGGCGCAATCGGCGGGCACCTTCCAGCGTGCGCTGAGCTGCTGCGCCAGGACCACGCTGCGCTGCTCATGGCCGCGGTGGCGCGGCAGTTCATCGGCCGGGGTCGTGCCCTTGCCCAGGTTATGGCACAGGCAGGCATAGCGCACCGGCAGGCTGGCTTGCAGCCGCGCGGCCTGCAGCAGCACCAGCATCAGGTGCACGCCGGTGTCCACCTCGGGGTGGTGCTCGGGCGGTTGCGGCACGCCCCACAGCCGGTTGACCTCGGGCAGCAGCACGGCCAGCGCGCCACAGCGGCGCAACACGTCAAACAAGCGGTCGGGCCGGTCTTCCATCAGCCCACGCGACAGCTCTTGCCACACCCGCTCGGGCACCAGGTGGTCCAGTTCGCCGCTGGCCACCATCAACGCGGCCAGCGCCTCGGTCTCGGGCGCGACGCTGAAATCGGCGAAGCGTGCCGCCAGCCTGGCCAGGCGCAGCAAGCGCACCGGGTCATCGACAAAGGCCGGGCCGACATGGCGCAGCACACGCTGGCGCAAGTCATGCTGGCCGCCGAAGGGGTCGGTCAGTGCGCCGCTGGCCGGGTCTTGGGCAATGGCGTTGATGGTCAGGTCACGCCGCGCCAGGTCGTCGTGCAGCGTCACCTCGGGCGAGGCCAGCACGGTGAAGCCCTGGTAGCCGCGCCCCGCTCTTGCGCTCGGTGCGGGCCAGCGCGTATTCCTCGTGTGTCAACGGGTGCAGGAAGACCGGAAAGTCACGCCCCACCGGGGTGTAGCCGGCGGCCACCATCGCCTCGGGTGTGCTGCCCACCACCACCCAATCGCGGTCATTGACGGGCAGGCCCAGCAGCCGGTCGCGCACCGCACCGCCGACGATGTAGGCCTGCACCGTGGCGCCCCGGTCAGCGGTTGCGCGGGTCCGGCGGGCTGAAATGCGCGGCCAGCAGGTCCAGGCTTTGTGGCGTGATGCCCAGATCGGCCAGGCCCGGCAGCTTGCCGCTGGCCACATTGGGCACCCGCATGCTCAGCACGTTGTCGCGCGACATCAGCGGTGTGCCGGGCAGCAGGCCCATGGCAGCGGCCTGCAGCAAGCCGGCGGCCTCGGGCAGCGGCAGCACCGGCCGGCGGCAACCGGCCATGCTGCCCACCTGTTGCACGATCTGCTGCAGCGTCATCACCTGCGGGCCGGCGCATTCGATGGTTGGCCCCAACAGCGCCTGTTGCAACGGCGCCCCGGGCCCAGGCCGCTGCACCAGGCTGTTGACCACCGCCTGCGCCACATCACCCACCCACACCGGCTGGAAGCGCGCACCGGCCCCCGCCAGCGGCAGCACCGGAAACAGCCGCTGCAGCCTGGCAAACAGGTTGGTGAAGCGGTCTTCGGCGCCAAAGACCACCGACGGCCGCAGCACCGTCACATCCAGCCCGGACTGCTGCCACACCGCCTCACCGGCGGCCTTGCTGCGCAAGTAGGCCGATGGTGCAGCCGCACCCACGCCCAGCGCGCTGACATGCACCACCCGCCGCACGCCGGCGCTGGCGCAGGCGGCGGCCAGTTGGCGCGGCAGCTGCACATGCACACGCTCGAAGTCATCGGCACTGCCGTGCAGGATGGCCACCAGATGCACCAGCGCATCGGCGCCTTGCAGCAGCGTGGCCATGGCCGCCTGGTCAAACACGCTGGCCTCGATCAGGTCGACCGTGGGCAGGCTTTGCAGCGCGCGGCCATGGGCCAGGCGGCGGGTGGGCACCACCAGGCGGCAGCCGGCATCGTGCTGGAACAGGCGTTCACACACACTGCGGCCAATAAAGCCACTGCCTCCGGTGATGACGATTTTCTGCATGGCTGTGTGCGTCCGTTTCTAGGGCAACTCGGTGTTGGGCGCGGGCGCGGCGCCGTCGCGTGGGCCGATGCCTGCGCCCAGGCGCGCGCGCAGCGCCGGGGCCTGGCGGGCATCGAGCAAGGCGCTGTAGACGGCGGCGTTGGACAGCACCTTCTTCACATAGTCACGCGTCTCGGCAAACGGGATGTTCTCGGCCCACACCGCGGTTTCCAGCAGCGGGCCTTCACGCCAGCGGCGCGGCCGCCCGGGGCCGGCGTTGTAGGCTGCGGCGGCCATGGCCTGTGAGCCGCCCAGGTCGTCGAGCACCATGCGCAAGTAGGCGGTGCCCAGTTTCAGGTTGGTGGTGGGGTCGTTGATCAGCGCCGGGTTGTCCCAGGGCAGGTTGATGCGCTTGGCCACCCAGCGCGCGGTGGCCGGCATCACCTGCATCAGCCCGCTGGCGCCGACGCTGGACTTGAGCTGCGGCATGAAGCGCGTCTCTTGCCGGATCAGCCCGAACACCAGCGCCGGCTCCAGGCCCTGGGCGCGGGCGGCGCTGTGGATGTCGTCGGCAAACGGCATCGGGTAGCGCAGGCGCAGGTCGATCTCGGTCTTGGTGCGCTCTGCGGTGTTGATGCACAGCTGCCAATCCTGCTGCGCGCAGGCCAGGCGGGCGGCGGCCAGCAGCGCGCGGTCATCCATGCCCCGCAGGCTGAAGTTCCATTCACGCCGGGCTTCGTCACGCAGGCCCAGGTTGACCAGCAGCAGCGCCCGCTGCAGGCCGGGATGGTTGGCGGCGGCGTCGGTCTCGGCGGCGGTGGCTGCGGCCGGCACCGGCGGCAGCGCGGCCGGGCGGCCCAGGTCTTCGGCGGCGAGCTGGGCGTAGAAGCTGGTGGCGCCGGCCAGCGCCTGCAACTGCAACTGGCCCTCGGCGCGTTGGGCGTCGCCGTCGGCACCCGGCCGGGCGCTGCCGATCAGCGCGCGGGCACGCCAATATGGCCAGGCCGGGTCACGTTGCTCGGTGGGGCCCAGCCAGCCCACCAGGCGCAACACGGCGGGCCAGCGCTGCGCCGGCGCGGCATTGCGCAGCACCGCGCGCAGGCTCCAGGCCAGGGTGTCGTCGCTCCAGCCGGGGTTGGCGGCGTCAGCGCCCAGCAGGCCCAGCGCCATGAGTGCCTGCGCGCCGGCCTCGGGCGCCAGCTTGAAGCCGGTTTGCCGCGCCAGGTAGGCCCAGGCCCAGGCGGCCTGCGGTGTGTCCAGGCGCAGGCTGCGTTCGTCCAGCCGCAGGGCGGCGGCGGCCGGGTCGGCTTGCGCCAGCCGCAGCAGCGCCAGCAGGCGCAGCTCTTGCGCCAGCTTGCTGCCCAGCGGCGTGCGCGCCAGGTAGCGCCCCGGGTTGTCCACCGCCTCGGCCACCTCACGCGCTGCGGCATTGCCCAGCAGGCCCACCGCCGCCTTGGCCGCGCCGGGGCGCTGCTGCTCGATGCTGAGGCGGGCCTTGCGCCAGACATCGTCGGCGCTGAAGCGTTTGGCATCAAACAGCGCGGTGGCCAGCAGGTTGCAGCCGTCGTCCAGCTCACGCTGGGCCCACCACAGGCTGCGTGCCTGCTCGGTGATATCGCGCCCGGCCAGGTGCTCGGTGAACAGCCACCAGCATGTGACCTCACGGTCGTCGTTCATGCGAAAGCGGGGGTAGTCACGCGCCAGGTTGGCCCAGTCGCGGCGGCGGCCCAGCTCTTGCAGCCAGTCATTGCGCAGCCGGTCTTCGACATAGCTGCCTTGCCAGCGGCTGTAGAAGGTTTCAACCTCGTCGGGCGTGGCCTCGCCCAGACGGCTGGTCAGGTCCCAGTAGGCCACCCAGGGCAGCAGCGGGTGGCGGCCGGCCTGCATTGCAGCGTGGATGGCGGCCAGGCGGCTGCGGTCACGCTTGCGGGCGGCGTCGCGGGCATCGACCACCGCGTTGTCCTGGGCCGTGGGTTGGGCCGTGGTTTGTGTCGTGGTTTGTGTCGTGGTTTGTGTCGTGGTTTGGGCAGACAGGCTGCCGGCACCCAGACTGACCAGCAGACAGGCGGCCAGCAACGGTCGGGCAAAGCGGGGCAAACGGGTCATCGGGCATGGCGCGCGGCTGGGGCGCCTGGGTGCTGGGCGCGGGCCGCGCCGCCTGAAAACCACTGTAACGCAGGGGCCCGCGCGGCACGCGTGCCGGCAGGCTCAATCACCGGTGATCTTGCGCTCTCGGATGATGGCGCCGAAGCGGCGTGAATCGGCATCCGCCTTGGCGCCGAACTCGGCCGGGCTCATGGGCGCGGGCACGCCGCCGATGGCGCTGATGCGGTCTTTCACCGCCTGGCTGGCCAGCGCCTTGTTGACCTCGGCATTCAACCGCGCCACCACCGCAGCGGGGGTGCCGGCGGGGGCATAAAAGCCGAACACGGTGTCGGCATCGAAGCCTTTCAGGCCCGCCTCATCCAGCGTCGGCGCGTCCGGAAACAGCGGTGAGCGTTTCGGGCTGCCCACCGCCAGCAGCCGCAGCCGGCCCGTGCGGATGTGCGGGATGGCGATGCCGGGGTCAAACAGGAAATCGAGCTGCCCGCCCAGCAAGTCAGTCAGCGCCGGTGCCGCGCCACGGTAAGGCACATGCACGGCAAACACAGCGGCCTGGCTCTTCATCATCTCGGTGGCCAGGTGTGGAGAGCTGCCATTGCCCGGCGAGCCAAAGCTGCGCTTGCCCGGATGGGCCTTCAGGTCGGCCAGAAACGCCCTGGCATCGGCGGCCGGGTGCTCGCTGCGCACCACCAGGAACACCAGCACCCGGGCGGCGGCGGCCACTGGCACCAGATCCTTGGCCGGGTCGAACGGCATCCTGGCGTAGATGTGCGGGTTGACCGAGACCATGCCACCCGAGCTGAGCAGCAGCGTGTGGCCGTCGGGCGCGGCCTTGGCCACCACATCACCGCCCAGGTTGCCACCCGAGCCGGCGCGGTTCTCCACCACCACCGGCTGGCCCAGCGCCTCTTGCAGCGGCGCGGCGATGCTGCGCGCCAGTTGGTCGGCCGCGCCGCCGGGTGGGAAGTTGACGACCAGGCGGATCGGTCTGGCCGGCCAGGCGGGGGCTTGGGTCTGGGCCAGCGCCGGTGCGGCCAGCGCCATGGCGGCCAGGGTGATCGCGGCCAGCGCGAGAAGCTGTCGTTTTTGCATGGTCGTCTCCACAGTCAGGCCACGGCAATGTCCAGCAGCATCGGCCCGCTGGATGCCAGCGCCGCCGCCAGCGCGCTGTGCAGGGCATCGGCCTGTGTCACCCGCACACCCGCCATGCCATGGCCGGCTGCCAGGGCCACGAAGTCCAGGTCGGGCAGCTCGGTGCCCGCCACCGGCGCGCCTGGTGGGTAGCCGAACACGGGCGCAAAGTCTTGCAGCGCGGCATAACGCCGGTTGTTCAGGATCAGCACGGTGATCGGCAGTTTCAGCTGCGCCGCGCTCCACAGCGCCTGGATGGCGTACATCGCCGAGCCGTCGCCGATCAGTGCGATCACCCGCACGCTGGGCTGGGCCAGCGCCACGCCCACCGCAGCCGGCAGGCTGTGGCCCAGGCCGCCGCTGCACATGGTGTAGAAGCTGGCGCTGCGCTTGATCGGCAGGTGGGCCTGCATCAGCGGCCGGGCACTCGGCGCTTCTTCGACCACGATGCTGTCGGCCGGGCGCAGCGCGGCCAGGGTCTGCAGCACCCAGGCCACGCTCAGGTGCTCTGCGGCTGCGGGTTGTGGCACCGGTGGCGTGGGTGGGCGCGGCTGCAGCGCTGTGCGCGGCGCGGGTGCCGCTCGGGCCAGCAGGTCGGCCAGCGCCAGGCCGATGCTGCTGACCACCGACAGGCCCTGCGGTGCCCAGGCGGCAATCGCCGGGTCATCGATCAACTGCGCCAGCGCAGCGCCTGCCGGCAGGTGAGGGCCCTGGCCCTCGACGTGGTAGGTGAACACCGGCGCGCCAATGGCCAGGATGGCGTCGTGGCCGCCGAGTTTTTCGACGATGCGCTCGCGCAGCGCCGGCAAGAAGCCGCCGAACAGGCGGTGGTCTTCCGGAAAACCGCAGCGCCCCGACATCGGCGCGGTGAACACCCGCGCCTGGTGGCGCTCGGCCAGGGCCACGGTGGCGTCCCAGGCGCCGTCGCGGTCGACCGCCGCGCCAATGACAAACGCCGGCCTGGCGCTGGCATCAAGCATCTCGCCCACCTGGGCCAGCAGCACCGGGTCAGGCCGCAGCCGCTGGCTGACGCGGTGTGGTTGCACCGGCTCGGTGCGCGCGGTCCAGTCGTCGGCCGGGATCGACACCAGCACCGGGCCGCAGGGTGGTGTCATGGCGATGTGGTAGGCCCGGGCGATGGCCAGCGGCACGTCTTCGGCGCGGGCGGGCTCGATGCTCCATTTCACATACGGCTTGGGCAATTCGGTGGCCTGGGCCGAGAACAGGAAGGGGTCGAACGGCAGCATGCTGCGGGCCTGCTGGCCGGCAGTGATCAGCAGCGGCGTGCGGTTCTTGTGCGCGCTGAAGATGTTGCCCATCGCATGGCCGACACCGGCGGCCGAATGCAGGTTGACGAACGCGGCGTTGCGCGTGGCCTGGGCATAGCCGTCGGCCATGCCCACCACCACCGCCTCCTGCAGGCCCAGCACGTAGCGGAAGTCGCTGGGAAAGCCCAGGAGCAGCGGCAGCTCGGTCGAGCCCGGGTTGCCGAACACGGTGGTCATGCCGAAGTGGCGCATCAGGCGGTGCACGGCCTCGCGCACGGTGACGCGGCCTGGCGGCATGGGTGGGGCGGCGGGCTCGGGCATCAGGCCTCCGGCAAGCAGGGTCGGTGTCGCAGGTGGGCCAGGTGCCCGGTGATCGTGGCTCAGCGCAGCAGGCGCACCGGTGGCGTCAGCGCCAGGCGTTTGGCACGGCCCGCAAAGCCGCGCGCATCAAAGGTGGCGATGGCGCTGCAATGCCGGCTGCTGGCGTGGTGCAGGGCATCGGCAAAGTCCAGCCCTTGGCCCTGGTTGGCCAGCGCCTGGGCCACCGCTGCGCGGTCTTCGACCTCGACATGCGCCAGCGACAGCAGGTGCGAGAACACTCGCGCCACATCGGCCGGTGGGTGGCCGTAGACACCGCGCAGCACCCACTCCAGTTCCAGCACCACGGTCTTGGCCACGTACAGCGGTTCACCGCGTTCCAGCAGCCGGCGGGCTGCTGACTCCTGCGCCGCGCTGGTGCCACCTTCATGCACGTAGTAACGCGCCAGCACATTGGTGTCGAGCGCCAGCATCAGCGCTTTCGCTGTGGTTCCAGCAGGGCGGCGGCGTCGAAGTCAGCCGCCAGGCGCCTGCCATTTGCCTGCAACATGCCGAAGCCCGATTGCAGCGTCTCGGGCGCCTGGTGCAACACACGCAGTTCGATGCGGCCATCTTCTTGGGCAAATGCCACCCGGCTGCCCTGGCGCAGGCCCAGCGCGCGGCGGATTTCCTTGGGGATGGTGACCTGGCCCTTGCTGGTGACGGTGGATGCGTCCATGTCTCGCTCCTGCGCTTGCATTACCTGGTAATGATAAGGCGCGCAAGCCCGGCAAGCGCGCAACCGGTGGTAACGCTGGTGCGTCAGCGCCGCGTGCGGTAGGGCTCTTCAAAGGCCAGGAACTCGTGCTCGGCCAGCGCGCCAGCCACCCAGGCCGACACGCCCGGGCTGGCCCACACCCGCTGCATGTAGGCAGACACGTCGGCCGGCACCGGCAGGCCGTAGGTGCGCAGGCGGGCGACCACCGGCGCGTAGCAGGCGTCAGCAATGCCGAAGCCACCGAACAGGAACGGCCCGCCGCTGGCGGCCAGCGCGCCCTGCCACATCGCCACGATGCGCGCCCGGTCGGCCGCCACGGCCGGCTGCTCAGCCAGCAGCTTGGCGCCGACGCCGGGCAGGCTGGCCTCGATGTTCATCGGGCAGGCTTGGCGCAGCGCACTGAAGCCGGCATGCATCTCGGCGCACAGGCTGCGGGCGCGGGCGCGCTGGGCCTGGTCACGCGGCCACAAGGCATGCTCAGGGAAGTGCTCAGCGGCGTACTCTGCCGCGTACTCGGCAATCGCCAGCGTGTCCCAGACCACCAGGTCACCATGCACCAGCACTGGCACCTTGGCCGCCGGGCTGAGCTTGGCCACCGCCTGCTTGAAGCGTGAGTCGCCGTCAAAGCTGTCGAAGCGGTGCATCACTTCCTGGAACGGCAGGTCGAAGTGCCGCAGCAGCACCCAGGGCCGCATCGACCACGACGAATAGTTCTTGTTGCCGATGTGCAGCGTGAGCATGGCGGTGGGCTCCGGGTGGGTTCAACAAGCCGCCGATGCTATGGCGCCGCCTGCCGCCGCAGCGTGCGGGTTTGGCATCACTGCGGTGCGCAGGGCGCAACGGTGGCTGGCGTGGCGGGCATCTCGCCCAGTGCACTGCGGGTGATGGCGGCCCCACCGCGTGCCCAGGCGATGAAGGCACGCAGCTCGGGCCCCAGCGCGGCGCCGGGCAGCGGGATCAGCCAGCCCGCCGACGGTGCCGCCAGCCGGCCGGCGGCACCGTAGGGGTCGCCCAGCTCGTCGGCCGCGCCGCTGAATGACAGCCGCCGCGCCACTGCCTCGAAGGCGCGCAAACCGTCGAGTGACAAGGGGCGGCGGTTCGGGGCCTTCATGTCACTGGCTCAGGTGGCGGGTGTGCGCTGGACGGTGGCAGCGCAGCAGGCGGCTCAGGCGCCGCGCTTGCTGGCTTTGGCAGGTGGCCGGGGCTGGCTGGCGTTGGGCTTGCGCCTGGCGGCGGGGCGCTTGGCCGCTGCGGCGCGCAGCGCCGAGTCCAGGGCCAGCAGGGCCCAGGGGCGCATCAGCGCGGGGGACTCCATGGCCTGCTCGGGCGCGCTCCAGTAGCCCATCACCACCCGCTTGCCGGCGGCATCAACACAGAACGGCTGGCAGCCGGCGGCAACAAACGCCGGCCGGGCGCTGGCATCGGCCTTCAGGTACAGCACGCCGTTGGCGATCAGCGCCATGAAGTGCCCGTCCAGGTAGATGCCGGTGCCGCCGAACATGCGGCGGGCACGCACGCTGCCCATCGCGCCCAGCAGCTCCAGCGCAAGCTCTTGCAGGCCAGGGAACAGCGCCATGGCGCAGTCTAGTGCGCCCACTGCGCACCTGCAGTGCACCCGCAGCGCGCCCACGCCACACGCGGCTGGCCGACAATTGGCGCGATGACGTCCACCTACCGCTTCAGCTTCGAGCCATCGCGTGACAAGAAGGTGCTGCGCAGGCAGTTGCAGGCCGAGCGCCAGTCGATGGTCGACCGGCACCAGCGCTCGGTGCATCTGCAGGAAGTGCTGCGGGTGTTTCTGCTGACACGTGGTGAAAGTTCGGTGGGCGCCTACTGGCCGATCAAGGGTGAATTTGACGCCCTGCCGGCGCTGTACCGCTGGACCGAAGGCGAGGCCTTCCGCAACATCGGCCTGCCGGTGATCGACCGTCTGAGCAAGCAATTGCGCTTCCATGTCTGGTACCCGGGTTGCCCGATGGAAGAAGACGCCTACGGCATCCCCAAGCCCAAGGACACCCAGCAGTTCGAGCCCGAGCTGCTGCTGGTGCCCTGCGTGGGCTTCGGGCCAGGTGGCTTCCGCCTGGGCTATGGCGGCGGTTTTTACGACCGCACGCTGGCCGCGCTGCAGCCCCGGCCCTACACCGTGGGCGTGGGCTATGCCCATGGCCACGTGCCTTGGCTGGAGCCCGAGCCGCATGACGTGCCGCTGGACGCCATCCTCACCGAAGATGGCGTCGCCTGGCAGCGGCCAGGCTGACGGCAGGGCATGCCGGGCGCATCACCAACAGAGAACCGGAGACACCGTGGCGCAACTGCAAAGCAAGCTCAACCCCCGTTCAGAAGCCTTCCGCGCCAACGCCGACGCGATGCGTGCGCTGGTGGACGACTTGAATGCCAAGCTGGCGCAGATCGCCGAAGGCGGCGGCGCCGACGCCCGCGCCAAGCACCTGGGCCGCGGCAAGCTGCTGCCGCGTGAGCGGGTCGAGCGCCTGCTCGACCCCGACACGCCGTTCCTGGAGATTGCACCGCTGGCCGCGCTCGGCATGTACCCCGAAAAAGACGGCAGCGGCGGCAGCAAGGACAGCGCACCCTGCGCCGGGCTGATCGCCGGCATCGGCCGGGTGGCCGGGGTGGAATGCCTGATCGTCACCAACGTCGCCACCGTCAAGGGTGGCACCTACTACCCGCTGACGGTCAAGAAGCACCTGCGCGCGCAAGAGGTGGCGGCGCAGAACCACCAGCCCTGCAGCTACCTGGTTGATTCAGGCGGCGCCAACCTGCCCAACCAGGACGAGGTGTTCCCTGACCGCGACCACTTCGGCCGCATCTTCTACAACCAGGCCAACCTGAGCGGCGCCGGCATCCCGCAGATCGCGGTGGTGATGGGCAGCTGCACCGCAGGCGGCGCCTACGTGCCGGCGATGAGCGACGAGACCATCATCGTCAAGAACCAGGGCACGATCTTTCTGGGTGGCCCGCCCTTGGTCAAAGCCGCCACCGGCGAGGTGGTCAGCGCCGAAGACCTGGGCGGCGGCGATGTGCATACGCGGCTCTCGGGCGTGGCCGACCATCTGGCCGAAAACGACTTGCACGCACTGGCCCTGGCGCGCCAGGCGGTGGCGCGGCTGAACCGCCGCAAACCGCAGCCGCTGCTGCTGCAGCCGCCCCAACCACCAAAGTACGCGACCAGTGAGCTGCACGGCGTCATCCCCACCGACACCCGCAAGCCGTTCGACATCCGCGAGGTCATCGCCCGCATCGTCGACGCCAGCGTGTTCGACGAGTTCAAGGCCCGCTATGGCGCCACGCTGGTGTGTGGCTTCGGCCACATCGAAGGCCTGCCGGTGGGCATCATCGCCAACAACGGCATCCTGTTTGCAGAGAGCGCCAACAAGGGCGCGCACTTCATCGAACTGTGCTGCCAGCGCAAGATCCCGCTGGTGTTTTTGCAGAACATCACCGGCTTCATGGTCGGGCGCAAATACGAGAACGACGGCATCGCCCGCGCCGGCGCCAAGATGGTGACGGCGGTGGCCTGCGCGGCCGTGCCCAAGTTCACCGTGATCATCGGCGGCAGCTTTGGCGCCGGCAACTACGGCATGTGCGGCCGGGCTTACAGCCCGCGCTTCTTGTGGATGTGGCCCAACGCGCGCATCAGCGTGATGGGCGGCGAGCAGGCCGCAAGCGTGCTGGCCACCGTGCGGCGTGACGGCATTGAAGGCCGGGGTGGGCAGTGGAGCGCTGATGAAGAGGCCGCATTCAAGGCGCCGATCCTGGCGCAGTACGAGGTGCAGGGCCACCCGTACTTCGCCAGCGCCAGGTTGTGGGACGACGGCGTCATCGACCCCGCCGACACCCGGCGCGTGCTGGCGCTGGGCTTGAGCGCCAGCTTGAACGCGCCGATCCCGCAGACGAAGTTTGGTGTGTTCCGGATGTGATGGGTATGATGTGTCTGATATCAAAAACTCTGCACACATCATGCGCACCAACATCGACATTGACGACCAGGTGCTCGAGGCCGCGATGAAGGCCGGGCCATTCAAGACCAAGAAGGAGGCGGTGGACGCTGGCCTGAAGCTGTTGGCGCGGCAACAGGTCTACCGAGATCTGTTGGCACTGCAGGGCAAGCTGCACTGGGACGGCGACAGCGACACGGTTCCTGCCGCCACTGGCGCCCGCACTGCGGCCAAGCACGCTGGCCGCAGTTTGCGCGCCCGCCCTGAACCCAAGGCCAAAGCCAAGCCATGATCCTGGTCGATTCATCGGTCTGGATCCATTTCTTCAACGGCAAGACGCCTCCGGCCGTGCGGCAGCTGCAAGCGCTGCTGCACGACACCGGTGCGCCGCTGGCAGTTGCAGACCTGGTGCTGTTTGAAGTGTTGCGTGGCTTTCGTCAGGAGCGCGACTACCTGGCTGCGCGCCAGACACTGCTGAAGTTGCCCAGCGTGCAAATCGGCGGCGAAGCGCAGGCGCTGATCGCTGCCGGGCACTACCGCAACCTGCGCGCCATGGGTCGCACCATCCACAGCCCGGTGGATGTGTTGTTGGCCAGCTACTGCATTGAGAATGGCCATGCATTGCTGCATTCGGACAGTGATTTCGATGTCTTTGAGGAATTGAGCGGCCTGCGGTCCTGGCGGCATTGACGCCATGCCCGTCCCGACCAACATCCGCCCCTGGCAGGCCACCGACTCGGTGGCCGCACTGACCGCACTGACCGCATTGCTGCACACCGCCGACACCCCGCTGGGCGCGGCCGGGATGAACTTCAGCGCCGTGGCCCAGACCGAGCCGCAGCCGGCTGACGGGCGCCTGCGTGATGGGCTGGTCGTGCAAGCCGACGAGACCTGGGCCACCTGCCAGGCACCGCCGGCCTGGCGCACGGCCGAGGCCATCGGCGCCGACCGGCGTGGTGCCAGTGCCCAACCGCCCAACCCAGCATGATGCCCACCAGCCTCGACACCGCACACCTGTTTGCCCTGGCCGCCGCGCTGGGCTGGGCCAGCGGCCTGCGGCTGTATGCGGTGGTGTTCTTCACCGGCCTGGCCGGCAGCCTGGGCTGGCTGCCACTGCCCAGCGGCCTGCAGGTGCTGCAGCACCCGGTGGTGCTGGGCGCGGCGGGGCTGATGCTGGCGGTGGAATTCTTTGCCGACAAGATCCCCGGGCTTGATTCCCTGTGGGACGGCCTGCACACGGTGGTGCGCATCCCTGCCGGCGCGGCGCTGGCCGCCAGCGTGTTTGGCGGTGACCAGGCCGCCTGGGCCACGGTGGCGGCGTTGTTGGGCGGCACGTTGGCGGCCACCAGCCATGTGGCCAAGGCCACCACCCGGGCGGCGGTCAACACCTCGCCCGAGCCGTTCTCCAACATCGCGCTGTCGCTCGCCGGTGATGCTGCCGTGCCGGCCATGCTGTGGCTGGCGGTCACAGAGCCGCTGTGGTTTGGTGTGGCGCTGGCGGTGGCCGTCACTGGCAGTCTGGTGCTGACGGTGCTGCTGTTGAAGTTTCTGAAATCGCTGGTGCGCAGCCTGCGCGCGCGTTTTGGCGGGCCCACGGCTGCCGCCTGATGGAGACACGATGTTCAACAAGATCTTGATTGCCAACCGCGGTGACCGCCGCAGCGAAGCTGCGACGGCGGCCAAGCCACATGGCCTGGCACGCGCAGCGTGCACAGGCGATCGCACCGCGGGAGCCTGACATGTTCAACAAAGTGCTGATCGCCAACCGCGGTGAGATCGCCTGCCGCGTTGCCGCCACCTGCCGCCGCCTGGGCATCCGCACGGTGGCGGTGTATTCCACCGCCGATGCCCAGGCCCGCCATGTGGCGGCCTGTGATGAAGCCGTGGCCATCGGCGGCGCGTCGCCGCGTGACAGCTACCTGCGCGCCGACCGCATCCTGGCGGCGGCCCAGGCCACTGGCGCGCAAGCGGTGCACCCGGGCTACGGCTTCCTGTCCGAGAACGCCGAGTTCGCCCAGGCCTGCGCCGACGCCGGCATCGCCTTCATCGGCCCGCCGCCAGCGGCGATTGCGGCCATGGGCAGCAAGTCGGCCGCCAAGACCCTGATGCAGGCCGCCGGTGTGCCGCTGGTGCCCGGCTACCACGGTGACGACAACCACCCCGAGCTGCTGGCGCGTGAAGCCCAGCGCATCGGCTACCCGGTGCTGATCAAGGCCAGCGCCGGTGGCGGTGGCAAGGGCATGCGGCGGGTCGACCAGGCGGCTGACTTTGCGGCCGCACTCGCCTCCTGCCAGCGTGAGGCCCAGAACAGCTTCGGCAATGCCCATGTGCTGGTTGAGCGTTATGTGCTGCGCCCGCGCCACATCGAGATCCAGGTGTTTGGTGACAGCCTGGGCGGCTGCATCCACTTGTTCGAGCGTGATTGCTCGGTGCAGCGCCGCCACCAGAAAGTGCTGGAAGAAGCCCCGGCGCCCGGCATCAGCGCACAGCGCCGCGCCGAGATGGGCGCCGCCGCCGTGGCAGCGGCCAAGGCCGTGGGCTATGTCGGCGCCGGCACGGTGGAGTTCATCGCCGAAGAAGTGAATGATGGTGATCTGCGTTTCTACTTCATGGAAATGAACACCCGGCTGCAAGTGGAGCACCCGGTCACCGAGGCCATCACCGGGCAGGATTTGGTGGAATGGCAATTGCGCGTGGCCGCCGGTCAGGCGCTGCCGCTGCGGCAAGACCAGCTCACGATCAGCGGCCACGCGATCGAGGCGCGCATCTGTGCCGAGCAGCCCGACAACAACTTCCTGCCCGCCACCGGCACCATGGACGTGCTGCGCTGGCCGCCGCATCTGCGCTTCGAGCGTGCGTCATCCACAAACCCGGTGCGGGTGGACTCAGGCGTTGACGAGGGCGACGCGATCACGCCGCACTATGACTCGATGATCGCCAAGCTGATCGTGCATGGTGACACCCGCGCCCAGGCGCTGGCGCGCTTGGGTGCGGCGCTGGCTGCCACCCACATCGTCGGCCTGCACACCAACGTGGCCTTCTTGCGCCGGGTGGTGGCCTGCCAGTCATTTGCCACTGCCGACCTGGACACCGCGTTGATCGAGCGCGAGGCCGCCGTGCTGCTCAAGCAGCCGCCGATGCCGCTGGACATGGCCGCCGCCGGCGTGCTGGCGTTGGTGCTGGCCGACGAAGCCAGCGCCAGCACCGCCGATGCCGACCCCTGGGCCCAGCGCGACGGCTGGCGCCTGCATGGCGGCGCGCGCCGGCACTTCGACATCGAGCATGCCGGTGCGCTGCATGCCGTGGCGCTGGCGCGGCCGCACAGCACCGCAGCCGATACCCGGCTGGCGTTGCAGATCGCTGACCAGCAATGGCCGCTCAGCGCCCGTGCGCTGGGTGGCGGCCAACACGACGTCACGCTGGGTGACCGCCGCCTGCACCTGGCGGTGTATGGCCATGGTGAGCGCGTGGCGGTGTTCGGCCCCGAGCACAGCGCGGTGCTGCGCCTGATCGACGCCATCGCCCATGCCGGCGAAGGCGCTGCCGAGGCCGGCCGCCTGACCGCGCCGATGCCCGGCAAGGTGATCGCCTTCCTGGCCCAGCCAGGAGACACCGTCACCCAGGGCCAGGCGGTGGCGGTGATGGAGGCGATGAAGATGGAGCACAGCCTGCATGCGCCGCGTGACGGCGTGGTGGCCGAGTTGCTGTACGCGGTGGGCGACCAGGTCGCCGAAGGCGGTGAGCTGCTGCGGCTGGAGTGATTCACCCACCCCCGAAGCGCCTGCGGCGCTTCCCCCTCAAGGGGGCGACCCCAGCGGCCCGGCGGAGCCGGTTCCGCGGCGTCCGTTTGCTCAAACCCCAGCGACGGTCCCAGGTTGTGCTGCCTGTCTACTTGGGCTCGCGCCAGCGCGGCAGCCAGTTGCGGCGTGGCTCGGCAAGCGGCATCGGCTCGCTGTCGCTGGCGCGGCGGCTGCCACCGGGCATGGCGCCAGGCACGGTGTTGGGCATGGGCGGCGGCTGGCTCACGCCAAAGCCCGAGGTGTCGCGGCTCCAGTCATTGGGCTGCGGTGCGTGGCCGGGTTCGTCGGGCTGGCCGGCGGTGGGGCGTGACGCCTCGCGGAACAGCGCGGCCAGCGGCACCAGTTCACCGCCGGGCACGGCCTCGCAGACCAGCAGTACGTCGCGCGCGTAGCGTGGGTCGGCCAGCAGCCGTTCCACCTCGATGGCATGGTCGATCTCGCGCAGCAGCAGCTGGTGGATGCGCTGGGCCAGCTGCATTCGGCTCAGTGACGTGCCCAAGTGGAGGCTCCGGGGTGCCGACCGGCCCATGCCAGTCAACATGCTGTCATTCTGCGCCTGCCAGGCCTGGCGTCGGCCCCGGCGCCATCCCCTGGGCGCGGGCTGGTCAGAACTCCCCACACGATAATTGCCGGAACCTGGAGCCATGACCATGATCCCTGCGTTTGTCACCCTGGTGGAAGTGGGCCCGCGCGACGGCCTGCAGAACGAGAAGCAGCAGGTGCCCACCGCTGCCAAGATCGCGCTGGTGCAGCACCTGCAGGCCGCCGGGCTGCGCGAGATCGAGGTCACCAGCTATGTCAGCCCCAAATGGGTGCCGCAGATGGCCGACAACGCCCAGGTGATGGCCGGCATCCAGCGCCAGCCGGGCCAGCGTTTCAGTGTGCTGGTGCCCAACATGCTGGGGCTGCAGGCGGCGCTGGCAGCGGGGGACGCCACCAACCCGGCCACGCGGCCCGACGAAGTGGTGGTGTTCGGCGCTGCCAGCGAAGCCTTCAGCCAGCGCAACATCAACTGCAGCATCGACGACAGCATCGCGCGTTTTGCGCCGGTGGTGGCAGCGGCGCGCGCGGCCGGGCTGAAGGTGCGCGCGGCCATCAGCTGCGCGCTGGGTTGCCCCTACCAGGGCGAGGTGACGCCCGACCAGGTCGAGCACCTGGTCAAGCTGTTCAAGCAGATCGGCGTGCAGCATTGCGGCGTGGCCGACACCATCGGCGTGGGCACGCCGCGCCGGGTGCAGGCGGTGATGGAGCGTGCGCTCAAGCACTACCCGGTGGCGGAGGTGAGCGGCCATTTCCATGACACCTACGGCCAGGCGCTGGCCAACATCCTGGCCTGTCTGCAGCTGGGCATCCACACCTTTGACACCAGCGTGGCCGGGCTGGGCGGCTGCCCGTATGCCAAGGGCGCCACCGGCAATGTGGCCAGCGAAGACGTGGCCTTCATGCTGCGCGGCATGGACATCGACACCGGCATCGACCTGGACGCATTGGTGGACGCGGGCGCGGCCATCAGCGCCGTGCTGGGCCGGCCGGTGGCGTCTCGCGTGGGCCGGGCGATGCTGGCCAAGCGCGCCGTTGCAGCATGAGCGGTGCTGGCATCACGGCAACCGCCGAGCGGCCAGAAGGCTTTCGCCGCGTCGCCCAGGCACTGGCCGCGCTGGGCCACGCGCAGGCGCCGTTGTGGCTGGACGTGCCGGCCCGCACCTGCGCCGAGGCCGCTGCCGCGCTGGGCGTGCAGGTGGGGCAGATCGCCAAGAGCGTGGTCTTGCGCCGCCTGGCCGACAGCGCGGCGGTGCTGGTGGTGGCCGCCGGTGACCGGCGCGTCGACACGGCCAAGGTGGCGGCCCGGGTGGGCGCCGTGGGCCGTGCCGACGCGGCCTTCGTCAAGGCCAGCACTGGTTTCTCGATCGGCGGTGTGGCGCCGCTGGGCCATGCCGCGATTGACGGCACGGCGGCTGTGGTGCTGATCGACGGCAGCCTGTTCCGCTTTGCTGCGGTGTGGGCGGCGGCCGGACACCCCAACGGCGTGTTCTGTGCCAGCCCGGCTGACCTGATGCGGTTGACCGGCGCGCCGCTGGCCGACGTGGTGGAGCCGGCCTGATGGCCAGCGCCGCGCCCGGCCTGGCCAGCCCCTGCATCAGCATCTGCCGCATGCATGCCGGCACCGGCTGGTGCGAAGGTTGCCTGCGCACACTCGATGAAATTGCCGCCTGGGGCGCGCAAGATGACAAAGCGCGGCTGCAAGTGCTGCTGCGCCTGCCGCCGCGCCGCGCCGCCTGGCGGCTGCTGAAGGCCGCCGCGACAGCTGCCGGTGCGCCAGCCCATGCGCCCGCCAACGCGCCCGCCAACGCACCCACCAACGCGCCCACCAACGCGCCCGCTGCCGGAAGCAAGCCATGAAGACAGTCGATTTCTGGTTCGACCCCTTGTCGCCCTACGCCTGGCTGGCGTTTGACCGCCTGCCGCAGGCGCTGGCCGGCTTGAGCGTGAACGTGGCCTACCAGCCGCTGCTGTTCGCCGGCCTGCTGGGCCACTGGGGCCAGTTGGGCCCGGCCGAGATCGCACCCAAACGCGCCTGGACCTACCGCCAAGTGCTGTGGCTGGCGCAGCAGCAGGGCACGCCGCTGCAATTGCCCCGGCCGCACCCGTTCAACCCGCTGGCGCTGCAACGCCTGGCGCTGGCCGCCGCGCCGGCAGGTGGCACGCCCAACCGGCGCACGGTGGAGCTGTTGTTCCGCCATGTCTGGTGCCGCGCTGGCGCGGACCCGAACGAGCCCGCCGCGCTGGCGGCGCTGGCTGCCGACGTGGCGCCGCAGCGTGATGCGGCCAGCAGCGAGGTGAAGGCCGAGCTGCGCGCGCGCACCCAGGCTGCGGTCGAGCAAGGCATCTTCGGCGTGCCGACGCTGGTGTGTGACGGCCGCGCGTTCTTCGGCCTCGATGCCTTGCCGATGCTGCACGCCGCGCTGGCTGGTGATGCCTGGTTCGACGGCCCGGCCTGGGCCGACGGTGGCAGCCAGCCGCCCGGCGTCCAGCGCTGAAGTCAGGCGCCGGCCTGCGGCAGGTGCAGGTCTTTCAGGCGCGGATAGAGCGCACTGAACAGCGCCAGCCGCTGCTGCAGCAAGCCGGCCAGCGCCGCGCGCGGCTCGAAGCAACGTTGCACGGCCGGCGCGGTGCACACCTCGGCCTCGCTGCGGCCGCAGGCCAGCGCCGCCAGCCGCGCCGCGCCCAGCGCACCACCAGCGGTGCCGCCGTCGAGTGTGTCGATCGGCACTTGCAGCACATCGGCATGCAGTTGCGCCCAGTAGGCGCTGCGCGCGCCGCCGCCCACCAGGCCCAGGCGCTGCACCGGGCTGCCGGCATCGCGCAGCGCCTGCAGGCCCTGGGCCATGCCGAAGGCCACACCTTCGAGCACCGCGTGCGTCAGCGCCTGGGCGCCATGCGCTGCAGCCAGGCCGAAAAAGCAGCCGCGTGCGTGCACGTCGTTGTGCGGCGTGCGCTCACCGCTCAAGTACGGCAGGAAGATCGGCGCAGTGGCCGCGTCAGGGTGAACGCCGGCATGGGCCACACCGGCCAGGCTGGCTTCCAGCGGCGCCATCAGGCTGGTGGCGTCGGCGGCGCCCAGCAGCAGCTGCAACCAGGCCAGCGCCGAGGCCGCTGACAGCATCACCGTCATCTGGTGCCAGCGTTGCGGCAGCGTGTGACAGAAGGCATGCACGGCCTGCGCCGGGTTGGGCCGGAACTTATCCGTCACCACAAACAGCACGCCGCTGGTGCCCAGCGAGATGAAACCCTGGCCCGGCGCCACCGCGCCGATGCCCACCGCGCTGGCGGCGTTGTCACCGGCGCCGCCGGCCACCCACACCGGGCCGCGCAGGCCCCAGTCGGCCAGCAGCGCCGGGCGCAACTGGCCCGAGACGGCGCTGCCGTCCACCAGGCGGGGCATGTGGCAACGGGCCAGCCCGGTGGCGGCCAGCAGGGTGTCGTCCCAATCGCGCGTGGCCGGGTTCAGCCACAGCGTGCCCGAGGCGTCGCTGGGGTCACTGAACGCGTCGCCGGTGAGCTGCAAGCGCAGGTGGTCCTTGGGCAGCAGCACCCGGGTGATCTGGGCGAACAGCGCCGGCTCATGGTCACGCAGCCACAGCAGCTTGGGGGCGGTGAAGCCGGGCATGGCCAGGTTGCCGCAACGCGTCAGCAGGTCGGGCACGGCCTGCAGCAGGGCATCACATTGCGCCGCGCTGCGGCCGTCGTTCCACAACATGGCCGGGCGCAGCGGCTGCATGTCAGCGCCCAGCACCACCGCGCCATGCATCTGGCCCGACAGGCCGATGCCCTGCACCTGGGCCCAAGCCTCAGGCTGGCGCTGGCGCAGCGTGTGCACTGCGCGCTGCAGCGCCTGCCACCAATCGGCAGGGGCTTGCTCGGCCCACAGCGGCTGCGGGCGTTGCACTTGCAAAGGCTCGCCGACGCTGTCCAGCACGTGCAGATCGCCGCTCAGCAGCAGCAGTTTCAGCTCCGAGGTGCCGAGATCGATGCCAAGGTACACGGTGTCAGCTCCCGACGCCCTGCGCTGCCAGGCGCTGCGCCAGCGCCACCAAGCTCAAGTCACAACCACGCGGGCCCAGCAACGACAGGCCCATCGGCGCCCCGCCGCGCTGGACCAGCGGCAGGCTCAGCTGCGGGGTGCGTGCCAGGCCGGCGGTGCACAGCAGGCCGATGGCGTTGTTGCGGTAGCTGTCGAGCGCGCTGTCGCTGCTGCTGCGCAGCGGCGCCACATCGGGCATGGTGGGCAGCAGCAGCACGCCGTCATGGCCCAGCAGATCGTCGATGTGCTGCGCAAATCGCGCGCGGAACGTTGCGGCGGCGGCCACATCGGCGTCGGCCACCTGGCTGGCCCAGGCAAAGCGCTCGGCCACACCGGGGCCCAGTGGCGGCGCAAAGCGGGTGATCAGGCCGCCATGGCTCATCCAGGCTTCGCGCCCCTGCAGGTGGCGAAAGTGCCAATACATCGCCTCGATGCTGCCCAGCAGCACCTGCACCGGCGCGGCGCGGCCCAGCACGGCCTGCACCGCGTCGGCCGCCGGCAAAACGTCGGCGCGCACCTCGCCCGCCAGCAGCGCCCACAGGTCAGTGGGCCACAGCAGGCGCAGCGCTGTTGGCAGCGGCGCGGCGTCGGCCGCCATCAGCACCTGGGCCACGCGGTTGAACGTGTGGGCATCGCGGGCAAAAAAGCCGCAGGTGTCAAAGCTGGGTGCCAGGTCCATCACGCCGGCCAGGCTGATGCGGCCGTGCGTGGGCCGCAGCCCCAGCAGGCCACAGTGGCTGGCGGGTGCGCGCACCGAGCCGCCGGTGTCGGTGCCGAGCGCGAAGTCACACAGCCGGTGGCTGACCGCCGAAGCCGAGCCCGAAGACGAGCCGCCGCTGATGCGCTCAGGCGCGGCGCCATTGATGGGTGCGCCAAAGTGGGCGTTGTTGCCGTTCATCGAGAAGGCAAATTCGTCGGTGACGGTCTTGCCCACCAGCGCCGCACCGGCGTCCAGCAGGCGCTGCACGCTGGGCGCGGTGTGGGCCTTGGTGCCCGACATCGCCAGCAGCATGGGGCTGCCGCCACCGGTGGGGTGGCCGGCCACATCGAACAGGTCTTTGACGCCGAAGCGTTGGCCCGACAGCGCTCCGGTGGCCGCATGTGGCAACACCACATCGGGGTAGGGCACAAAGGCGTGGGCAGGGTCGTGCAAGGGCATGGTGTGGGTCATGGGTTCATGTCGGACGCAGGGCGGCTGGCCGGCACCAGGCCGACGGCAGGCTGCGCATCGTCTGCCGTGGTGAGACCATATGTCAAAGGGAGGATGGCGCAACGGGCAGTGTGTGCTTCCAATCAACAGCCGTGAACCCGGAGCGCTGACCATGCCGTTGATCCATCACCTTGCCATACGCCGCGCTGCGGCCCTGCTGCTGTGGCTGCTGCTGCCATTGGCGGCCCAGGCCCAGGCCCAGGCCCAGGCGGGGCGCTACAGCGTGTGGAACGCTGACCGCAGCCGTGCCGGCGCACTGGTGATCGAGCCCGACGGCGCCGGCTTTGTGGCCCGCTACGACTACAAGAACAACGGCCGCGGCCCGACCATGGTGGAGCGCTACAGCCTGGCCGACGATGGCACGCCGCTGGCCTATGCCGCCAGCGGCACGTCCACCTTTGGCAGCCCGATCGACGAGCAATTCAGCCGCGACGCCGGGCGTGTGCGCTGGCGCTCGGCCGCTGACGCGGGTGATGCAGCGACCAGCGGCGCGGCGTTGTATGTGGCGATGGCGGGCTCACCCGCAGTCGATGCGCTGGCCGTGGCCGCGTTGGCCAAGGCCCCCGGCGGCAGCCTGCCGCTGTGGCCCAGCGGCCGCTTGCGCCAGCAAGTGCTGGACCGGCTGGTGGTGCGCCACGGCGGGCAAGCGCTGGCGCTGCAACTGCTGGTGCACACCGGCCTGGGTTTCGAGCCCAACTATCTGTGGGCCACCGACACCGCAGCGCCACAGTTGTTCGCCTTGTTGTACCCGGGCTGGTACAGCCTGGTGCAAGAGAGCTGGGAGCCGGTGATCGCCGAGCTGGAAGCGCGCCAGCGCCTGGCGCAAGGCGCACTGTTCCGCCAGCGTGCGTTGGACTGGCTGCGGCCATTGCCCGGCCTGACGGTGCTGCGCAATGCCCGCGTGTTCGACAGCAGCACCGCCAAGCTGGGCCCGGCCAGCGACGTGCTGGTGTTTCGTGGCCGCATCACCGCCGTGCTGCCGGCGGGCAGCGCCGACGTGCCGACGCCCGACACCGAGATCGACGCCGCTGGCCGGGTGCTGCTGCCCGGCCTGTTCGACATGCACGACCACGCCTGGCCCGGCAACGGCGGCCTGCACCTGGCCGCCGGCGTGACCACGGTGCGCGACATGGGCGCCGACAACGCCTCGGTGCAGCGGCTGATCGACGACATCGGCCAGCGCAACGTGGCCTATCCGCAGGTGGTGCCGGCCGGCTTCATCGAGGGCCAGAGCGCGTTCAGCGCCCGCATGGGCATCGTGGTGCAGACGCTCACCGAGGCCAAGGCGGCGGTGGACTGGTATGCCCAGCGCGGCTACCCGCAGATCAAGATCTACAACTCGTTCCCGCGTGAGCACCTGGCCGAAACGGTGGCCCATGCCCACCAACGTGGCCTGCGCGTGGGCGGCCATGTGCCGGCTTTCTTGCGCGCCGACGACGTGCTGGCGGCGGGCTTCGACGAGATCTCGCACATCAACCAGCTGCTGCTGAATTTCCTGGTCACGCCCAGCACCGACACCCGCACGCTCGACCGCTTTTACCTGCCCGCCGAGCGCCTGGGCACGCTGGACCTGGACAGTGCACCGGTGCAGGATTTCATCGCCCAGTTGAAAGCCCGTGGCACGGTGGTGGACCTGACGCTGATGACCTTCCAGTTCCTGCAGCAGCGTGACGGCCAGGCGCCGGCCGAGCTGGCCGCCGTGCTGCACCACCTGCCGCCCGATGTGCAGCGCAGCGCGCGTCTGGGCCAGATGAAGATCCCCGACGAGGCCACGGCGCAGCGCTACCGCGCGGCAGTGGCCAAGATGCGTGAGTTCACCGGCCGGCTGTACCGGGCCGGTGTGCCGCTGGTGGCCGGCACCGACAACCTGCCGGGCCTGGTGCTGCACAGTGAGCTGATCGGTTACGTGCAGGCCGGGCTGACGCCGGCGCAGG